>CAUZSN010000057.1:0-17783 GCA_963582345.1 Planctomycetota bacterium | reverse complement strand
TTGCCGAGACAACTTAGTTCGTCTCGCACACATCAGTCGAAGGCAACTTTTTCTCGGCTCTTTTCGTCGACAGTGGTTATCGTATCACGCCTGAGTCCGTCGGAATGGAAGCGGCGCTGTATCCATATGCTGCCAGCCTTGTTGCCGTTCGTCTTGTGGGCGATTCCTCACAAAGATCCTCTCTCCTGGGATTGCCGTGCCTGGATGGTATCGGTGATTGTTGGAATCGGAGTCTTCACCCTATGGCAATTTCCGACGATTGTCCGTCGTGGCGAGTATAGTGGGATGATACCAATTTTTGGTTATTCTGGAGCGGTGCTGCTGACGATCCTAGCATTCCCTGCATACGCGGAATTAGGGCTGGTCGTGTTAGCTGTCTTGGCAGTCGGTGATGGTTCCGCAACAATTGGAGGCTTGATGTTCAGAGGGCCGAGGTTGCCATGGAATCCGGACAAAACGTGGGCCGGATCGTTTTGCTTTTTGATATGCTCTGCACCGTTCGCGGCTCTGGTTTACTGGGGAGAAGCCCATCCGGCTGTTCCGTTTAGAACCGCTGCGATTTGCGGGACCACGGCTACGATCGTGGCAGCCATTAGTGAATCACTGTCGTCGCGAATCGATGATAACATTCGCGTCGGCGCGACCGCATCAATGAGCGTGGTGGCTGCCCATGCTTTGCTCGTTGGGCTGTCTTAACTCGCAAAAAAACTTTAATTCCTTTGAGCAGCAGTTTCGCCCACCCAGCTCTGGGGCACTCTTGATCTCTGGCCTCCAAACGAGGTATGCGAGCTATTGAAAGTCTGAAAAAAGTTTGCCAAAACTTTATTGGTGCACGTGACGCAGAGAATAGATGGTATATAAGTGTTGCAATCTTGTGACTCCAGGACTTCTAACCGTTAATTGACAAACCTGGATCCGTCAGGTTACATCTGGATTGACAACGCACTAGAGACCGGCTTCTACCATGGTCACGATGGATAGCGGAAATGACGTTTATCAATCATGCGCTGTCGGTTTTCCTGGACGAATCGCTGTCTGTTGATCGGAAGTGGGCTAGCACATTCTTTGCACTGTCCAGATCAAAGAGTTTTTCCGTGACGATTCCAGGTTGACGGTCGAAGAAAAGCAAGATGCCCCGGGAGAACCAGAGAATACAATCTCCGTCTGCTGGCATCACTTACGCAGCATCATATTCCGAGATGCGATTTCGCGGCGAGAACCGTGGGCAGGTCTCAGCCTCGTCGTAAAGCCGCAACCGCATGACGTACGCGTCTTCTGAGGTGTCGTCATAATAGTTTTTCATCACGCAGACCGCGCGAAATCCCAGTTTCTGGAAGAAGAGTTGGGCCGCTAAATTTCTTTCACGGACTTCCAACAGGACTTCTTTACGTCGTTGCTGCGACAGCTTGTCGATGAGTTTTTGCACCATTTGAGTGCCGACCTGCTGGCGATGAACCGACGGAGCGACTGCAAAGTTCAATATGTGCATCCGCGACTTGTGCAACTCGTAGATCATGAAACCCACGATGTTATGGTCGCACTCGGACACCATGCCAATGCAATTTCGTTGGCGCAGACAGCACAGGAAGTCCTCTTCCGTCCAAGCGAATTCGAAGCTCTCGCGTTCGATTCGCAAGATTTCCGTCATGTCTCGCCGAATCAACCAACGAACCTGGACTTTTAAAGCTTGTTGCTGATTAAGATCGAAGCTCACGCTGGCCTCCTTGCCGTTTCAATTCGACTTGAATCCGTCGTCCAACCGACTCAAGGAGTCGGCTGGGTCGAATCGCCTAATCATTCATAGTGCCGGCTGTCGTAGTCGTAAAAGTTGGATTAGTCAAATCAAGTGCGAGTATGCTGAATGCAGTGTAGAATTGGGATACGGAACATAGCAAATGCTTCTGTCCGGGGATAGACAAATTTTTCGGGATGGGCAGGTGCGGGTGATGGATCTGCTGCGAAAGTTTCAAGAAATATTCTAATTTTATCGAAAACTTCTTTCACTCTGCCATTTTTTCGGGTACTTTAATTTTGGAGAGAGGAGGAGGTACAATATGGTCGAGACAGTTACGGAAATTCCTCGTTTATTACCACTCGCGGATTTGCCGTCTTACACGTATGTTCCGGGCACGGAGACTCCTCATCCGATTCGGCATCCGGACGGTCATAGTCATGGGCGCAAAGGGCGTGTTCCCAAACCTCTATCTCAGGAAGCCTGGGCCGAGAACCGCAGCTATTTACTGGCGATGGATTTTTTCAATCTGGGCTATTATTGGGAAGCGCATGAAGAGTGGGAATGCTTGTGGCGCTCGTCTGGCCCGGACTCGCTTGTCGGTCGCTTTTTGAAGGGATTAATCAAACTCTCGGCTGCAGGCATCAAGGTTCGCGAGAGTAGTATTCATGGAGTTCGCCGCCACGCCGCTTCGGCCGGGGAAGTTTTCGCCGATGTTGCTGCGGAATCGGGATCAAACCGCTATTGCGGATTGGAACTGACGATGCTGCAATTTGCCGCTGATCGAGCTGCTCAGTTGACTTACCAAGAGCAAATGTTAGTCGGCGAACCGGTTCGCGTGTTTCCGTTCTTGCTAAAGCCGCGGCCTACGCCTTACTTCTGAAGCATCAAGAGCCCAGCTTCTTGAAGAACCGGCTTTCATGTTTTAACCATCCTTAGATTAGCAGGCCGCATTTTCTAAGAGACTGGCGTTCATGAATTCTTGCGTTCTCTCACATTTCGGAAATCGGCAGTGATATCAGCACCGAAGACTCGGGCTGTTCGCCATATTCTTCCGGAGACAGCACGGTGTCGACGAGGAAGTACAGGAGCTGGCGCAATTCATCTGGTTCGACGTCGTCTGCCAACGCTTCGGCCCTCTTTCGTGACTTATCGACCAATGCTTCCGCTTTGGTAAACACATCACATTCTTTGTAAAGGCAGCGCAGACGGCCGATTCGCAAATTGTCTGGTTCGTCAGTGTTCAGGATATCTTCCAAATGACGCCGCTGTTGGTCATTGGCGGCTTGGAGAGCTAAGGCCAACAGGATTGTGGGCCGTGAAGCCAAGGCATCCTGGCCAGTGACGAGTTTGCTGTCGTCGCCTTGCCAGTCTTTTAGGTCGTTCAGAACTTGGAAGCCGACGCCCAAATTCCGCGAGAATGCGGGGATCATTTCCGCGTATTGGTCGACGGCACCAGCCATGCGTAAACCGGCATAAACAGCGGCTTCGAATGCGGGTGCCGTTTTCAGAGCATAGATCTGCAGTGCTTCAAGCGGTGAAATGTCCCAATTCGGCGACGATTGCCACGCCATTTCTGCGCCTTGTCCTTCGCACAACTTTACGTGCGCTGCCGACATTCGCTCGATCACGTCGCACTTGGTCTGCGGATCGACCTCGCTGGGTGACGAATTCAACAAGCGGTAACCGATTCCGATCAGATAGTCCCCAACGTTGATAGCCGTTCCTAGGCTGTATTGGCGGTGCAAAGTTTTCTGACCGTATCGGTACAGGTCATCATCCTCGATGTCATCATGAACCAACGACGCTTTGTGAAACGCTTCAATTGCCATCGCCACACGGTTGACATCGTCCGGGTAGGTGAGGCCGTTTTCACTAGTCGGTCTAGCATGTAGGCCATTGCTGCCGGTCAATGCGTCATAAGCCGCCAGCGTGATGAATGGGCGAAACCGTTTGCCACCATTGGCTAGCCAACTGTAGGCGATTCTTTCCGTCATCGCGAGCGGCGAGTCAGTGGACCCGTTTTGGCTGCGAACTGGCGGAAGCAGTCGCTTGAAATCTTTGTCGAACAGATTGTTGGCAACTCGCATCAATGGAAGATAGCTAGTTGTCTGACGTTCCGACAGCGGTTCGTATTGCTCTAACACATCCCAAACCCACGACTCGTCCAACGTGGTATTCTTGCAGTCGCCTGAGTGAAGTGGAATGGCATAGGAAGGAACCCCTGCGATCAACACTTTGTCGAGGGCCCTCTCGAGTACGTTCAAACAGGCCACGCCCAGAATGCCGTCGATGTAACCGCCGACGATAATTTTTAGTACAATTGGCGATCCTTCGGCCACCAGGACCTTGTAGCCAAGTTCTTCGGCGCGAATTTTGTAGTGGGCAATCGAACAAGCGCCGCACTTTTCGCAATCCAGCCCGAACTCGTCATAGTCAGCTGGACATCCTTCGGCATGCTTCAAACAGTGCGGCAACAACAGCATGCGGCGCTCGAACGGGACGGCCATGAACTGGCGTTTCCAGAAAAAGTTTCCGATCAACACCGTTGCAAATCCCAGAAACTTTTCGGGTAGGCCCATCTGATCCAAGAGCTTGCGTCCCCATGTCTCGAGTTCGCTTCGCGTGAACGGCTTTGATTTCTCAATTCCTTCTGCGAAGCGTTCCGCTTCCTCCTTGATCTGCTGTCGCAATTCCAGCGATTCGGGGACAAATTTCAAATGACTGGTGCTTCTTCGTTTTCGTATACGCTTGATCGGTTTTTTGTCGGTCGAGTTGGAATCTCGCCGAGCTTCAGGAATCGCTACGACATCCTGAGATTCAGGTTGCTCAATCCGAGCAATGGACACAGTGCACTCCTAAGTCTTTTCGAATAGTTGAAGACGACTCGACGCCAACTTTAGCGGTCTGATTTTGAACTTTTTCCAATAAGTTGACGTTTGCGAGACCGCCAGCACAGTGATAAGCGCGACCTAGTGCTGACACGGAAAACGTCACAGGATAGAGCCTCTCAAAGTACCATAATTTCAAAAAATAGAAACCGATCGGGGTGGCTTCGCGAAATGTTCCGTCTTCAACTCGATCCATTAACCAAGACAACCCGCGACGTGTCCCGTCGTGATCGGGTGAATCTGCCAGCAATACGTCAAGGGCCAAAGCGGTTTCTTCGACACTCGATGCGATTTCTGCGGCACCGCCCCAACCGCCATCGTCGTTTTGAGCGTTGCGCAGCCACGCAATTCCTTTGCGTGCCGGAATATCATTCAGGTGTGCGGTATCCCGATAGGCGGTCAACACTCGCGCGGTCCCGTAAGTCGGGTTTTGGTCGTCATGTCCGAATTGGTTACCGAACCAAAGCGGACACCACGAACCGTCTGCCCGTTGTGATCGCGTCAGATAGTCAAATCCGGCATTCACGGCACGTTTGGCTCGTCGAATCAGTTGAGTGGGTACATTCGTGCTGGCCGGATGGTTGAACCAGACAGACATCGCTCGAATAGTATGAGCTGTCAAATCTGGCGAGCTACGATCGAACGGCAGCACGCCCCAACCTCGGCAAAATGTTGGCCAGCCTTTATCTCGGTTTTGCAGGTTCAGCAGCCAACGTACGCCCTCCGCCAGAGACTGACGTTCGGATGCTGGCATTTCTGAGTGCTGCAGGCTCAGCAAAGCCAAGATGGCGCCAGGTGTGTCGTCGGAGTCGGGGACTCCACCCGGCAAATCAGTCCACGCCCATCCGCCTGGGTCGGCATTTGTATACGGATGGATTTGACGGTGTTGTTGCTGCAGCAACCATTCGCGAATTGCGGGTTGGTCTTTGACTGGTAGGGCCTCACGCAACGCATTCACCGACAGTGTCGTCAACCATGTTGCCAGGTTTGTGTCGACCGGCCAACTTCCATCGTCACGAACCGAGTTGACCAGAAACCTAACGGCTCGCTGCGTCACCGGATGATCGACTAAACCCATGTCTGCCAGACTCATCGTGATAAAACTGGTGATTGGTGTTGCTTCCAGGAACCCTCCGTTGGACGGTTGGATCCGCTCGAGCACCTTCAGGCTGCGATTGATTGCCAGCTTGCGGATTAACCGAATTACTGGGTTTAGTGGCTTGCGATGAAAGTAGTGGACCTGACCAATAGCGATCAAAGCCGGCAGCGCGTAACTGACGACTGGTAACCGTACCATTTTGTAAAAACGAGGTGAAAGACAAGCGAGTTCGAAAGGCAGCGGGGTGATGTCTTGCCACTCGACTAAACCGGCCAATGCACAATGCGTTAGAATTGGGACCGAAAAGGTCTTGTCCTTCCCGTATCGCGCTAAAACGGCTGGGATGCCTCCGGTACGATCGATGTAATTTTTAGCGGCCCTGACCGTCCGCGCGAATTGATTGGCTGTGCCAGTCGCATGAAAGACTGCGTGAGCCAGCATGGTTGTTGAGACGTTGCTTCGGCTCTTGGTCGTGTCGCCCCAGCCGCCGTCGGAGTCTTGATGATTGGCCAGCCATATCAAACCTCGGTCAATCAGGGAACGCCACTGGTCGTTCGTTGCCGAATTGGGTTTGTGTAAGTTCACGGCATGTAACGCCATCACGGCCGTTGCAGTTGAAAGTGCCGAAGTCGATAGCTCACCCACCCAATGGCCTGTCTTGGTGCGCTCGGCCAACAGCGTCTCGCAAGCGATCTGATAGCAGTCCGCAATGCGCTTGGGAGAAACACGGCAGTTCATTCTGGAACTCGTCATATCTGGCAAGCAGCGTTACGTAAAATTACGTTGTAGTACAGTGAGAGTTGTGAGGTGGGTTGGGTTAAAGGTCCAAGTCGTTCAGGCTGTCAATCAGATCGTCTAGTTCATCTCGTTCTTGCGGTTGCTTTTCGACGCGGCGCTTCGGTATTCCGACCGTCATTCCAACGGCTTCTCGTCCGTCATCGACCAATTCGACGTCCCGTTCTCGTATGGCGACGTCAAGTGCGGATGGTGCACCGAATAATTTCGACAAGTCAATCTTCAACCCGCCGATCTCGCCATCGGCACCCGCGATGGCCGGGGTCTTATGGCCAGGGAACACGATCGCGTTTTCTGGACAAACTCGGCTACACGCGGGACAACCCTTCTTGCAGTCGTCAGGTTGCTCGACGAGAATACGGTCTAGCTTATCGACTCCGTAAACGCCGAACAGACAGAAGTCGATGCACTCCATGCAGTTTGTGCAGCGATCGTAGTCAATGACCGGATACCAGCGGCGTTTCACGGCGTGGTCGAATTGGCCGATATCGCCAGCGTTCTCGCTCGCCGCGTTCGATGGATCGATCGTGCTTGTGGAATGTAAGTATCGCTGCAGCTGCTCGGCTTTGGGTTGGCCTTGAATCCAACTCATCAAGTCAACTGTTTGGACGGATTTGTCGTTGGCGATACGGAGGATTTCGTCCAGGTAGACTTGGGCGTCCGAGTGGTCTCGCAAGTCCACGCAGTAGATCTTTCGGTCAGGCACATCGACCGAACCAATTCCGTCGGGTTCGTTGTTGTCCGGACGATCATCTTCAAAATCATCTTCATCGTCGTTCTTGAGCAACGTTACGCCGGCACGCCCTTTCATTCCGTGACGATCCAAGATCCAACGGGTTGCTCGTGGGTACATCCAGGCCAGGACGATGGAGTCGCCGGGAAGCGACCGAAGAAATATTGTCCCTGTATGATCGCCTGATAAATCGTACAAATGCGGCACCAGCGAGACGTCCACAACCGGTTCCATCATTAGCGCAGCAGTTAGTTCTTCTTCAAGCTGATGCTTCGCCGGATTTTTCCCCTGAGACTGCGAAATCACGACGGTCAGCTTCTTAGTGGCCATGTTGTGCCCTTAATATGGTGGCCGTCTCACTTTGCGAGACCAGCGTTCATCTCGTAAAGCGAGATGGCTAGTTTTTTGCGGTTGAGCTACGTTAGTTGATTTGTCCCTTCAGTATTCGCTGCGCGTCTTCCCAGCCGTCTTCCAAAACTTTCAGGTATTGCTGCGGCATCAGTAGCTCGCAGTCCGATTGGAACCGAAACAGCCAGCCTTCGCCGTAGTTGTCCGTGTTGATCGTCGATGGGTCATCCAGCAGAATCTCGTTGAAGTTGACAATCCAGCCATCGAAGGGGGCATAGAGATTGGACAGGGCTTTCGAACTCTCGATTTCTCCGATTTCCTGTTTTTTGTGGACTTTGGAGTCCGCATCAATGTTCCAGTTTAGAAAATAAACGTCCTGTAGCAATCGAACAGAATACGCCGTAAGACCCACGCGGTAGCCATTGTCGCATTCTTTAAGCCACAGGTGGTTCTCTGAGTAGCACCGGTCGACGGGGACGCGGGCTTCATACTGTCCCATCATGAAGACTAGGTCTTCGGGCATTGCTCTCGACTGTTGACCACTGGAGTTCCAAAGTCGAGCAACTCGACCATGTTGCGTTGGGTGAGATTACCTTACAAGCAATCCATCCCTCAATAACTTCGTCGTAATGGCTAGGTGAGTAGTAAATACAGTTTCGCGACGAGTTTCAAGCACGACGAGAAATATCTGGTCAGCTTTTAGCGCATCTTGACCGTCTTTGTGAGTCAACATAGACTGACTTTAAAATTAGCGATTTTAAATCCTATGCAGAATTACTCTCTTGACCGACAAGTCCTCGTACTAAAATCCGGTTGAAGGATTGACAATGAACATTTGGAAGTTTTGCGCGATTTCAGCTTTGGTGTTGTTTCTATTTCCGGGAAGTAACGTATTCTCGCAGTCAGAGGCCAAGCTGGGGACCAAGTCGGTCATTGCGGTCTTTTCATTAAACGGCCCTTTTTCCGAAGCTCCGCTTGCCGATGATTTTCTAATGGGGCCAAAGCGTCCACCGTCGCTTCTCGAACTGGTCTCGCGTATGAAAAAGTCCAGCAAGGACGACTCTGTCAAGGCCGTAGTGCTGTTGCTAGAAAACTTGCAAATCGGTTCAGCTCAGCGCGATGAAATCCGGCAGGCAATAGATCAGATCAGACAGGCGGGCAAGGACGTACTGGCACACGTCGACTCGCTATCGACCTCTTCCTATGTGTTGTTGTCCGGAGCATCCAAATTGAGCGTAGTACCAACAGGAGACATCTGGATCAACGGCATTTACGCTGAGTCGCCTTACATACGAGGTTTGCTGGACAAGGTTGGTGTCAAGCCGGATTACTTGACTTGTGGTGATTTCAAGAGTGCCGCTGAAATTTTTATGCGAACAGGTCCCAGCCCGGAAGCTGAACGCATGTTGAATTGGCTACTCGACAGCCAATACGATGCTTACCTGCGCATGATCGCGGACGGACGGAATGTCAAACCAGATAAGGTTCGCCAGTGGATCGACAATGCTCCGTACAGTGCCAGGAAGGCCAAAGAACTGGATATTATCGATGCGGTCGAACATCGTCAGCAGTTTGTTGACGAGTTGAAAAAGAAATACGGCGTCGATGCCAAGTTGGACAAGGATTATGGAAAAAAGAAAGCTGCGCAAGTGAACCTTGCTAGCCCCTTTGCTATTTTTAAAATCTGGGCCGACATAATCGCTGGGCCGAAATCTCGCGTTTCTAACAAGGATGCCGTCGCGGTTGTCTACATCAACGGACCAATTCTGCTGGGGCATGGCGACCACAAACTGTTTGGCAGTTCGGGAATTGCCTATAGCACTCCGATCCGCAGGGCGTTAGATAAAGCCGCCCGTGATACGTCGGTCAAGGCTGTCGTGTTGAGAATCAATTCCCCCGGAGGATCCCCGGTTGCGAGTGAGATTATCCTGAATGCTACCAAACGATTGGCGCGGATCAAGCCGATTGTCGTTTCGATGGGTGATGTAGCGGGCAGTGGCGGGTATTACGTAGCTTGTGGAGTAGATACGATTTTTGCCAACGCATCCACAATCACCGGATCGATTGGTGTCGTTGCCGGTAAGTTTGTCACAACAGAAATGTGGAACAAGATCGGAATTTCGTGGAAGTCTACAAAGCGAGGTGCCAATGCCGCAATTTTGCGTTCCGAGGATGTTTTCAGCGACAATGAACGAAAAAAGCTGCAAACCTGGATGAACGAGATTTACGACGTCTTCAAGAGCCACGTCGTAGCGATTCGTGGTGTAAGATTGCGCAAGAAAATTGACGAGCTAGCTGGCGGCCGAGTTTATACGGGTAGCCAGGCTTTGGAGCTTGGACTGGTTGACAAGATCGGCAGTTTGGACGACGCGATCCAACACGTGGCGACGCAGGTCAATCTTAACGAGTATGAAATTCGTGTCATTCCTAAACCGAAGAATTTCTTGGAAAATCTATTGGGAGACGTGGTCGGAAAAAGCGACGATGACAGGATGATTTCAATGTCCGTCAATTCACGGATTCCGAACCGATCTACTTTGCTGATCAAAGTTGTATTGCCATATTTGAGAGGGTTGGATTCATCCCGAGTGAATGCCGTGCAAACTGCGATTTTTCGAATGGGGATGTTGCAGCGTGAACATGCTATGCTAATAATGCCGGTGATTCAATTTCGGAACTAGACAGCGCGGCCGAAATCCGCGTTAGCTAGGCGTCGACCGCCCCACCCGAAGACTGGAGATAGACGTATGGCTGTTCGTCTCTTTTGGTTCGTCGCCATTGCGTCCAGCGTTCTAATGTTGTTCGCTGCGATCAGTTTGCCGAAAGCTATCGCGGAGGACAAAGATCAGGTCGAACTGTCGCAATACTATGGTTTTAAAGAGCTAGAACTTTTCAAACTTCAACGGCGTTCGGCGAACATGCTGGTCGGCGACCTGAATTCCGATGGTCTAAACGATTTGATCCTGATCGATAATGGCCACAGCCGGATTGATTTACTCCAACAACGACGCAGCACACCGAAGGAAAAGTCAGATCCGGCAACGGTCAACATCATTGGCAGCGACTGGCGATTTGAGCATCGAAAAATTTCTGTAAACAAGCGTATTACCTCGATGACCACCGGCGATTTTAACGGTGACGGACGCACCGATATCGCCTTCTTCGGCGTTCCTGATCGACTTGTCGTCCGGTACCAGCCGCAAGTAGGCGATTGGACCGAACGAGTCAGTTTTCGACTTCCAGACGTGCAGCCGGTAGGCTGGACCACGGTTGCCGGCGACTTGAACAACGACGGTAAAGACGACCTGGTGGTTTTGGGTAAGAGCGAAACGTACGTCCTTCACCAGCAAGCTGACGGCAAGCTGTCGTTGCCGGATCGTTTGATGAACACATCAGACAAACTCAGTTTGGCGCAAATTACCGATCTGGACGGTGATGGATACAACGATCTGTGTTATTTGGCCTACGATGGAGCGAACCGCACGTTATGCGCCCGGCTACAACGCAACGACGGTGATTTGGGGCCAGAACTGCGTTTCGAGTTAAACCGGCCCAGGTCAGTGACTTTGTTTGACATCGATGGTAAGCCGGGCGACGAAATTTTGAGTATCGAATCAGAAACCGGACGAGTCAAAGTTCATCGATTGCAGCGACCGGTTGCCAAGGCAGGGCAATTGGCCAGTCGGCTGATCCAGTTTGGATTCGGCCGTCAAGGTTCGGGACGGAACCGGGACTTGGCGACCGGTGACTTGGACGGCGACGGGCTGATCGACGTCGTCGTGACCGATCCAGATGCGGCCCGAATGATTGTCTTTAAGCAAAAAGAAGGCGTGGCTCTGGACTTAGGCCGCACGTGTCCGGGATTTGACGGATCAGCACAGGTTTGCGTGGATGACCTTGATGGTGACAAACTGGCCGAAGTGGTTATTTTGAGCACGCGTGAAAAGACACTAGGTCTTAGTCGCATGCGTAATGGACGGTTGACCTTTCCACAGACTTTGCCAGTCGAACACGAACCCGTTGCTTTGGAGCTCGCCGATATCAACGCCGACGGTCGAAAGGAGGTTGTGTACATTTCGCGAAAATACGTTGACCGTGAATCAAAATTCACGTTGCGGGCTTTGAAACTGGAGTCTGACGGATGGAAATCGCAGCCATTCGGCAACGTGCCATCGGTGGTGCTCAAGTTGCGGAGTACTCCTCAGCGGTTGGTCCAACTGGATGTAAACAATGACAAACGCCCGGATTTTCTTATCTTCTTGGCTACTGGTCGGTCTCCGCATTTACTGACTACGGGTGACGATGGTGTGCCATCAGAGGTCGATACGAAGGGAGGAATCCAACTAGGTGGGGTTGCTGCCGGAGCAGTATTTCTGGGAGAGTTGGACGAGCCAGTGATACTTGTTGCCCAGAAAAAATTTGCTCGCAATATTCAACTGGGGCCAAGTGGCCAGTGGCAGGTCGTCGATCAATATAACGTCGTGGAATCAAACGCGAAAATCGTCGGCGCGGCGACCATAAATCTGGACGGTCGACCGGGCAACGAAATTGTGCTGATAGATTCTGGAGTTAAACGACTACGAGTGCTGCGCCGCGATGGCGACCTGTTTCAACCATGGCGAGAAGTCGATACCGGCTCGTTTACCCACAAGTCCACTCACGTTGCCGATCTGAATAACGACGGCCAGGACGACCTGTTATTGTTCGGAAATTCTGAATTCGCTGTCTTATATGCTGGTCGGACCGATCCGTCCCTGAAGGAGATCGCTTCATTTGAGAGTAAATTGGAAAAAATGTTCTTCGCTGACGTCGTCGCCGGCGATTTGAATGGCGACGGTCAAACGGACTTGGCGGTCATTGACACTCGCTCGCAATGCGTCGAGGTCTTGAAATTTTTCGTGGGCGACGAGTCGCGTTCTGCACGGCTGCAGCATGTGCTGAAATTCAAGGTGTTCGAAGAGAAAAATTTCAGGAAAGGCGACATCGGGGGCACTGAACCGCGGGAAGCAGTAGTCGCTGACGTGACTCACGATGGCCGCGATGACTTGATCCTGTTAACACACGATCGCATTTTATTATTCCCGCAGGACGATGGAAAATGAAGACAGATAAGGGGTCGAGATCTTAAAGGCAGAAAATCCGAACACAGATTTCTGAGCCATCAAATCTGTACTCTTGCGACTCTACACCCTCAACTCTCGACCTTCGTAGAGTCCTTGCATCAGCCAGTGGTCGATATCAGTTAGCATGTTTGGCGTGATTTCCGGGCCCGCGTCGTATATTCTAGTCGAAACTTCTAATCCTGCAGCATGCAACAAGCGACCAGTCTTGACAACATCTGCGATGGCAATCCGCGAGTCTCGCAGGCCTGCTCCTATTAGGATTCTCTTTCCGGATAGCTCGCGAAAACGGGCCAGTGGATTGCGTGTATTGGGGAATCGTGCGCCGAGCAAAAGGGCGCCGTCGAACCATTCCGGGCGATTCAGAACCAGTTGGATGGCTTGCGTCGCCTGGTCATCAATTCCCGCCAAATAGATACGTTCGCTATGCACGTGAAACGTGCGGCGCAGCAGACAGACTTTATCGAAGAGTTCCTGCTCGATCCGGATGAGTTGTTCGTCCTGTAAAGTTCCATCAGATTGGGTAGGACTCGTGGGTAGTCCCGATAGAGAAAGAGCAAAATAATTCCGTGTACTGATTCGCGGCATCAGATCCAGGGATTCCTGGTTTGGCTGTCCCGGTTGGCTCAGCCAGACGATTAACGGATACGCGTATTTCGGCTCATAATTCTCAGGGATAAAGGTCGGCGTGTCGTCAGACAACAAGACTTGTTCGGCGGGACGATCTGTCGCACCATCCTTTTTGGGATATTCGAGTCCCCTTGAATCACAATATCGATCAATGCGGATCATCACGTCGTCCACTTGTAGTGGTTGCATTTGATTCAAACGGTTGGGCCAGACATTTTTCGAAGAATTGGATGTCATTGTTCTGACTTTCAATAAGCGACCGGAAAAACGAAAGACGGATTAGACTCGTTCCGGCTCAACGACGTGTGGGTCAAGCTTCGTTTGATATCATCCAAGGGGAAATACCTACCAGGGCAGTTTGTATCTTTTACGTCGCCATGACCAACAATACGGTCGTTGCTGATCGAGTAATCCGTCGCCAAATTCTCGACTAGTCGCTGGACAGCTGCCATTTGAGCTACTGACGGCGGTCCGTAGTCAAAATTTCCGACCAATACGATGCCAATACCATGCTGATTGTATTCCCGTATACCCGCATGTGCGCCATGTATCTGTTCATCCCAGCGGAACGTTGGTTGCACTTCTCCGTCGCCCATTCCATTTCCGTTGCCAATGACGAAGTGGTAGCCAATTCCTAGCCAGGGGTTGCCGACGCTGTCTTTGCGCTGTAAATGAGATTTATGAATGCTATCCACGCTGCCGTTTGTGGACGCGGTATGGTGAATCACGATATGGGACCAATGTCGTTTCGTGACAGAAGGTTCTTCGGAGTTGCCCTTTCCTTGAGGCGGTCGTGTCGGCAACGACGGTATTGCCGGAATCGAGTCATGAAATATTCCGTTTTGGTCCGCCCATCCTGGCAAGCGACCGATCGAATTTGTCGCTGGAAGGGCCTGTGACCGAAAGCAGCCCGACGTCCAGATTCCGGGAATTGCCACAAAACAAAGCATTACGAAACCCTTTGCTGGCACTCGATGTCCTCCGTGACAACGCAACCGATTGACTCGGACCACAAGATTTCAAGGATGAAAAGTTTAGAAACTTGATCGATTTTCTACGGGCTTGAGCGGTGGAATTTACTGGGGCCGGACAAGCGTGTCAACGGGGCTTGTCACCAGGTGACGCGAATCGCTAAGTCCCATGAAATACAGGCGTTAAACAGGATCGACTGTGACAATCATTCGATTGAAATTGTTGCGTTAAATCTTTCTTAGATTTTTTACATTTCATGATCGTTTTGTTTGGCGCGACTTTCGACAGATCTGGAATTTTGACCTCGACTGATTCAAGGATAATCAGCCGGTTTTATCCTGTCATCATCGAGTCAGTCCGATGTAGAAGCTGAACAGTCGACGGTCGTCAAAACTTTGATCGACGACTGGGATGGCCCAATCGAGGGCAATCGGAACTGGTCCCATGGCAGGAACCGTCAAACGCAAACCGGCACCGACAGTGGCGCGGAAGTCGTCGAAATTCGCCTCATTTTCAATTGTGCCAAAATCAGTGAATCCGACGACCGAGATCGTTTCATCGGCCGTGACTGGTATCGTGTATTGGAGTCCACCGAGAAACATCCAGCGACCGCCAACGCGAACAGAAGTGCCTGCGCCCAACGGACTGATGCCACGGAAAGCGAATCCACGAAATGATTGGTAGCCTCCGGCATAGTATCTTTCGAAGATTGGCGTTTCCGAACCGGTCCACCCCATTCGAAGCCGCAGCGACAAGACGTGCTGGCCGCCACCGTCGGGCCGACAGTAAGTCGTGAAGTATTGCCGGGCATCGCCTTCATATCGTGGATAGACAAAGTCCCCGAAGGCCTGTTCGAAACTCGCCTGGATAAGGTGTCCATCACTGGGAAGAAACGGAGTGTCGCGTGTGTCGTGTGTGACGGAAAGGCGAATCGACTGAAAGGAATTACTTCCCAGGGACTGACTTAACAGTAGCGGCGTGGGGAAATCAGGGTTGTCTAAGTCCACCGATTCTATACGGATTGCGCCGGACACGGACCATTCCTTTGTGATCAGTTTGCCGACGCTGAAGCGGCCGCCCAATCGTTGCTCGTCCCAATTGGGCATGAAACGATTGTAGTAAAATCCGCTGACGCCAAGGCTATAGTCTGTGTCGAGAAAGTACGGGTCTGACCAACTAACAAGGTAGCGACTGACAATGTCGCCAGGAATCGCCTCCAGGCGAAATCGTTGCCCGTTTCCACGCCATGCCTCGCCGTTTCCGAGGTCGGTGAAGCTTTGCGGAAATCGTAATATGTCAAAATTGTTCTCTTCCAGAATCACTGAACCGACGATTCCGGCATCACTGTTCACGCCGACGCCAAACATTAGTCGTCCAGTTCGAGCTTCGGTGGCGTAGACGTCAACGTCTAGTTCTTCGTAAGGCGGCCCCAAATATCCTGGCGGTTGACTCAACGCTCGACCGAACGGATCACCAAACGGATTGTTTTCCTGGATGTAATTGGGTGGACGATCCAACGGAAGCGTGTCGCTTTGGCCGCGGATGACACGTTCCGCAATCCGTTTGCTGTTGTTTGGGACGGGCGAGATTTGAACTCGAGGCCCATTGGCAGTCCCCCGCTCGAAGATGTAGCCCTGCAATTTACCTTCACTTCGTTTGATCAATTTGGGATCTGCTAAATCACCGGGACTAATCAGGATGCGGTTCAAGACGACCGTCTCCCGGGTATGAGGATTGTCGCCCCGAATGTGCACGTTGATGCGGCGAATGCGATAGACATGGTCTTCGTCGATACGATATGTTAAATCGACTGCCCCTGGTTCTTCCAAGAAACGCGGCACAGCGTCGACCTTTGCAAACGGTCGGCCCAGATGCCCGTATTTGTCCTGCATTACGTCGACGTCCTGGTTCAACAGTCGGGCACTAAAATATTCGCCAGACGCCAGCTTCAAGTCGTTTCGTAGCTCCTCTTCTGTGAAGACCTGATTGCCTTCAAGTTCAAGTTTTCGCAACTTGTAACGAACGCCTTCGTCGATCAAGTATTGGATCTGTACATTGGTGTCGTCACGCCGCATTATGTTGAAACGTTCGGTCGACTTGGTCACTTTCGCTTCAACTTTAACATCGAAGAATCCGAGTCCGTGGTAGTATTGTTTCAACGATGCAAGGTCGTCTTTGATAGTAATCGGGTCGAATTTTCCGCCAAGTAAACCCAGAATGGCGACCTTTGTCCTGAGCTTTGTACGGAGCAGCGGGCCTTTAACAAACTTGTTCCCAGTAAACTTCACCCGCGTTACGGCGACCTTCTTGCCCTCTTCAATTGCGAAGACAACCTTTCTGTCACTGCGAGTGTTACCTTTCAACAGTGTGACTTTCGCATCAGGAAACCCCTTCTCGCGGTAAAGGCCTTCAATGCGCCGCGCTGATTCGCGATTTGCGCTGACGTCATATGGACTACCCGCTTTCAAGTTGGTCAGCGCTTCCAGCTTTTTGGTTTTGATTCTCTTGTTGCCGCGATACTCGACGCGTTTAATCATTGGACGTTCGACGACGGAGTATATCAGGACCAGTCCTTGTGGCGTGCGGCGATACCGAGGTTCAACACTGACGAACCATTTGGTTTCGTACAGCTTGCTCAGGTCTTTTTTGATTTGTAGTGACGAAGCAGGTCGGCCAGGTTGAATGCTAATAAGTTTCTTGATCGCAGCAGTCTCGATTGTCAGATTGCCCTCGACGAGCACGTCCGCGAGTGAGTCATCCGTCAATGGTCCGACGTTAACCAGTTGCGGTGTTTCGTCAAAAAACGGCGGTAGTTCTTGAAGCCCCTGAGCTTGATGCTCATTGACCTGCGCGGTTTCTTGCAGTACTTGTGGCCGATTGGCACCCTGATTTAGCCAGTCACCAAAGGAATTTGACGATTGAGCTCGGGCCGTAGTCGTTGAGTGGCAACAAGTTAGAAGAATCAGAGTAGTGACACCAAAGGTCAAGACTGTAATTTTCAAGTTACGTGAGCCAAATGGGAGTGATTGCGATCCAGCATCTGCGCGCAGGACGTCGCCAACGACATCGATCATGGCGATTGCTTTCCGATGTTAATGACGGCGAATGCCTCGGAATTGCCAACCCCTTTGGGAAGGGGACGTACGAATAGCTGATTCGCCGAAACGGGGCAAGATTACTTCGCCACAATTGGGCTCGATCTGGTAGAATCGACAAGTTAAAGTGATTAAGAAATTGTTTGCCCGAGCTCGTAGATTGTCGTAGTGTCGAGCATACAATTGTTCGTCTGGAACAGTTTTTCCAGCGCGGCTTTGTGAATTTTCATTTTCCTCCCACCGATGCTAATGCCCCCGTAGCAGATCACTCCGTTTCTTTCAACGGCATTATCAGTGGCATCGATGCCGGTCAGTCCGACGGGTGGCACGGCGTTCAAATCGACGGCGACTTTCAGCATGTCAATCTG
>CAUZSN010000056.1:0-18023 GCA_963582345.1 Planctomycetota bacterium | reverse complement strand
AATCATGCCGAGGCCGTTTCATTGATCGAACCGGAAAGATTCAAGGTATGGCTGAGCGATTTCCATCCACACGTGCATCTGCTTTCAGTTGGGACGACCATTAAAGTTTTCAAGGATGAAGGACATCCACGCGAAATCGCTCGGCAGTACGCCTTTGACAATTTGACAGGTACACACGCCGTTGGTCACACGCGAATGGCCACGGAATCCATGGTTTCGCCTGCACACGCTCACCCGTTTACCGCTGGTGAAGACTTTTGTTTGGTGCATAACGGATCGTTGTCGAATCCGCACAGTGTCCGTCGCAAATTGGAACGACTGCACATCGAATTTAACACCGATAATGACACCGAAGCCGGTTGCCGTTTCCTGCAGTGGCGAGTGCAGGAAGGCGATACACTCGAAGAAGCCATTTCAGCGTCATTTACTGTATTGGATGGTTTTTTTACGTTTTTGATGGCTACCTCCGACAAACTGGTCCTCGTGCGTGATGCCTTCGCGTGCAAGCCGGCGGTGGTGGCTGAAACCGATGACTATGTTGCGGTCGGCTCGGAATTCCGATCACTGGCCCAACTTCCCGGCGTAATGGATGCTGATGTTTTCGAGCCCGCTCCGGAAATAATCTACTCATGGAATGTGTGAAGCAACTCGACTTGGCCAAGTTGACCGTGCGCAATGTCAACGATTTTCTGCACAATCAGCTTTCCGGCATCCAGCACTCAAACGGGTTCGAGCGAATTGAAATTCTGAATCCAAACGGAATGCACAGCATCGCGGTAGGACTAGACGCGCCCGTCGACGTCGACATCTTTGGGCATGCAGGTTACTTCATTGCTGGAATGAATAAACAGGCAAACGTTGTCGTGCACGGCAACGTAGGTTGGAGCGTAGCCGAAAACATCATGTCTGGTTCGGTTTACGTGAAAGGGCACGCTTCCGAATGTGTCGGTGCCTCGGCACAGGGAGGCTTAGTTGTCGTCGAAGGCGACGCATCTTCTCGATGCGGCATCTCTTTGAAAGGGGGAGAGATTGTCATCGGTGGTAGTGTCGGACATTGTGCGGCATTTATGGCTCAAGCAGGCACTATCGTCGTTTGTGGAGATGCGGGTGCTTATCTTGGCGATTCGTTGTACGAAGCGACCATATACGTACGGGGGAAGATCCATAGCCTTGGATCTGACGCACAAGAAAAAGAAATGCAAGATCAGGACTTTGCCAAGGTTGCCGGTCTGCTTTTGGCTGCCAACATGGACTTTGATTCGAAGAACTTCCAACGAGTTGTCTCAGCGCGGACTTTGTATCACTGGAACGCTGATGAGTATCAGCAATATTGAAGACCTTTTGACTTCCTGTTTTTTACGGTTGATTGACGATTCTCGATTGTTCAACTCACCCAAATGTTCAATCAGAACCGCGGGGCTGAGATATGACTAGCCAGATTCACTGCGAAGAGAGTGCTGTATTCAATCAGCATGCGATTGCCTATATCCATCGGGCGGCGGAGTACGGAGTGTACGAAATCCGCGGCATGGGCGCGAAGCGGGCAGTTCCCACGTTTGACGATCTAGTTTTTCTGACAGCATCGGTATCACGCTATCCATTGGAAGGCTATCGCGAAAAGTGCGAATCCAAAACGGTACTGGGAACGCGGTTCGCGAAAAGTCCTATTGAGTTGGAGATGCCGATTACGATCGCGGGCATGAGTTTCGGAGCACTGTCGGCCAATGCGAAAGAGGCAATAGGACGGGCCGCATCGGAAATGGGCACGTCCACCACAACTGGTGATGGCGGCATGACTCCGGAAGAACGACAGTCGTCCAAGATGCTGGTCTACCAATGTCTGCCGTCGCGTTATGGATTTAATCCTGATGATGTGCGCCAGTGCGAGGCGATCGAAATCGTGATCGGACAGGGTGCGAAACCGGGCGGAGGTGGAATGTTGCTGAGCCAAAAGGTTAGCGCTCGAGTAGCTGACATGCGGACCTTGCCGGAGGGCATCGATCAACGCTCCGCTTGTCGTCATCCTGATTGGGTCGGTCCAGACGATCTGAAAATTAAAATTGAAGAGTTGCGTGAAATTACAGACTGGAAGATCCCAGTTTACGTAAAAATGGGCGCCACACGAGTTTTCGACGACGTGAAACTAGCCGTCAAAGCGGGTGCCGACGTGGTCGTCATCGACGGTCTACAGGCAGGTACAGCGGCCACCCAGCAGGTTTTCATCGAACACGCCGGTATCCCTACCCTGGCCGCCTTGCGTTTGGCCGTGGCAGCGCTAGAAGACCTGAATGTTTTTGGCGATGTCCAACTCGTCATCTCGGGCGGAATTCGTACCGGTGCCGACGTTGCCAAAGCACTGGCACTAGGTGCGGACGCCGTCTCAATCGGCCAAGCCACTTTGATTGCGCTAGGTTGTAACAGCCAAACGTATCGGCACGACGGCCAAGACGTCGACGTGACCGGCGACTACGCCAAACTGGGCACTTCGCCCGGCTATTGCCACCACTGCCATACCGGTCAGTGTCCTGTGGGCATTACAACTCAGGATGCCGCTTTAGAAACGCGGCTCACTCCCGAAGTCGGCGCGAATTGGTTGAAGAATTATCTGCAGGTCCTGAACCTGGAACTGACAACTCTGGCCCGTGCCTGCGGCAAGTCAAACGTACATCACCTGGAACGCGAAGACCTCGTCGCCTTAACCATCGAAGCCGCCGCCATGGCCAAAGTCCCGCTCGCAGGAACCGACTGGATTCCCGGGTGGTCCGGCACGGAACTATGATCGTAACCATTCGACGTGGTTCGGGTCGCTTGGTTCAGTGAGTGACCTAGCCGTATCGAGTGGTTAAAATATCTCGATGCACTTACTGGCCACCTGAATCGCATAACCTGGACCATTTCGCCTCCCATTTAGTCAATGTGTACGCAAGGATGCGCACTTAATGATTGCAGCGGATCGGCGGCAAGTCATTTGAACACTGCATAGTCGATCAGAAAGTCGTCATTGGAATTGCGGGCCTATTAGGGTCAAGTTCAGACCGTCGACCATTTGATGTGGTATAGGCTGTGACCTGGTTTTCAGGGGCGACTGCGCGTTGTCGTCCTGACAGTCTCCGACTTGTGACATCGGATCAGTTGGGCCAAGGATGTCAAACAAAAGCCAAAAACTGACGCCCTCGGAATTCCTTGCCGAACTGAGGACATTCTTGCAATTGATACACGATGTTCCGCTGCAAATGGGGTAAACGCTGGAAAAGCTCAGCAAGGATGAGCTGAAGATTCAACTCGAACACCGTCGGCTGGACCGTTCCAGCAACTGGATTGTCATCGCGTTGGTGATGTCCTCGCTGATTCTGGCGTCGGCTCTGATCTTTCGGACAACGGCTTTTAATCCGTTTGGGATCAGTGCACCCGTGTTCGTTCTGTCTAGCCTGTTAGGTGTCTGGCTCGTTTACGGAATCTTCCGCAGTGGGCGATTGTGATGTGGAGATGAATCATGGTGAGAAACAATTACCCGCCTGATCTGGCAAAGGAACGATCCTGGCGTCAGATGATCCAGTGGGAGCCAGAAAGTTAGCATGACGGGTCCGCCAGCTGTGAAAGACTTAAGCGCCGAATGATTGCGACCTAGACGACGTGTGAACTAGAATACGGTTGCAATTCAGCGACGATTTCCTCGAGGTGGCGCCTTGATTCCAAGGCGGTGTTACTCGTTGCACGTGTGAACATCTGCGATTATGGCGGAGACCAGCCTGTGGCCCCCAGGAAGACGCGGAAGATCCAGGCGGCGAGCTCCAATCTTGATGGTCAAGACGTCGCGTCGAATCGCCGCCGTCAACTTTTCAGGTGGAGTTTGATTGCGGTCGGCATCATTCTTGTCGGCATTCTGTCCTACTACTTCATTCCCCAAAGGCAGTGTCCGATCGTGCGTGATGGCGGTGACGAGCCAAAGTTGTCACATCGTTTCTCAACTGTCGCAATGACCCTGGAACAAAGCGGCTATGTCGGGCCGGATGCTTGTGCCACGTGCCACCAAGAGCGTTTCAAAGAGTTCCGTCAGACAAAGCATTATCGAACAAGCCGCATGGCGGACGCCGGCGATATGAAGGATCAACTTATTGACGGTAAGAACAAGTACCTCACTCGGAACTCGAATCTTTGGTTTCAGATTTCGGCCCAAAACGAGAAACTGACCCTAACGGCTTTCGAAAAGACTCCCGACGGTCAGAGACGCCGCAGCGAGCAGCTGGCCATCGCGTTCGGTGCAGGCGGGGTGGACGAGATCTATGGTTACTGGCGCGAAAATCAACTATACGAGTTGCCTGTGGCCTACCTCAATCCCATCGAGCAATGGGGCAACGCACCTGGCTTCATGGACGGTACTGTCAATTTCGAGCGTGCCATCGTGCCGCGTTGTCTGGAGTGCCATGGTACTTTCTTTGAACATGTCCTCGGCACACGCAATCAGTACAACACCGAGAACTTTATTCTCGGCGTCACGTGCGAGCGCTGTCACGGTCCCGGCCGAAGACACGTAGAATTTCATCAAGAACATCCGGACGAGTCTGATTCGCGGTTCATCAGCACCCCGACGAGCTATACTCGGCAGCGAGAGTTGGACATCTGTGCACAGTGCCATAGCAACGCCCTTCGACGGCGAGGACCGGCTTTTTCCTATCGGCCGGGGCAACCTCTCGACGTTTCCTATCGTATGGATCTCAAAACGCATTTAGAAGATCAGCCTACCGCCAATCAGAACGGACAACTCGCTCAATCTTCGTGTTTTCGAGAGTCCAAGACCATGACCTGTACAACGTGCCATGATCCACACGTGCTGGAAGACAAAGATCACGAATTGGCCGCTGTCCGTTCGTGTTACGGTTGTCATCAGCCGGACCATTGTAACCAGCGTTCGTCGCTACCCGTCGCGGTTCGAAATCATTGCATCGACTGCCATATGCCAGTGCGGCAAGTAACGAATATCACGTTCGACATCGCCACTGACGAATACGTTCCGCTGATGCAGCGACACAATCACCGCATTGCAGTTTATTCCGACGCTACCAAAGGAGTTCTGCTCGAGTGGCTTCGCTCACAGACGGACGATGCGAGCAAAGAGCAAGCCGATCGGCTTGCGAGTGAACTATTCGAATTACGGCTGGCGGAAGCGGATGAACTAAGACTCAACCACCGGTTGAGAGCGAGTAGCGGTGCCTATCGGGATGCACTGCGTTTGCTACCAACGCATGTCACGCGTGAGAAGCTGTCGCAAGTCCTCGCTACGAAGAGAACAATCGATTTTAAGCTACGATCGGCAAGAATCGCGATGAAACAGAAATTGTTTTCGGCGGCCATCGAATATTTGCGTGAAGCGATTGAGCTCAAGCCGGATCACGCGAACGCCCATGTCCTTCTTGGCAAGCTGCTCACGAATTCGGGTGAAGCGGACGCCGGCATCAAGCACCTCCAAGCCGTTGCGCAATACGATCCCGATATCCCGGAAGGCTACTATTTTATGGGAGTGTATCACTTTCGACAGGGAAGACCTGATCTTGCGATTGACAACTTTCGCTTGGCTGAACAAATCGATAGCTACAACGCAAAGATCAATTTAAAAATGGGACGCGCCCACGCGATGCTAACGCAATACGATGCCGCCGTCGCTCGTTTCCACCGGGCATTAGAGATCAAACCCGATTACGTAGAAGCGTGTCGCGACTTGAGCATTGTCCTGCATATGCAGGGCAAGTCCGATCAGGCGATCGACGCGGGACTCCGCGCGACACAAATGACGGATGTCCGTGACCCGGCGTTTATGTTGGCTTTGTCAGAAACGTACGCTGCCGATGGGCGTTTTGACGACGCGCTAAACACAGCCCGACAGGCGCTCGCCTTAGCCGAGAAAAGCGACCCATCGCTTGCGGGACAGATTCGAATCAGGCTCGACCATTTTCAGAAGGACCAGCGCAACGGTTCTTATTTTCAGTTGAATGACAAACCATGAATGAAGGAATTTCGGTCGTTGGGATTTTGGATTTAACTATGCAGCAGCCTTTGTTCGAATTGTCTTTCACGTCGACACTTTCCAATAGTACGGAGGCGATCAGATGGCGAGTGAGTGGGTACTGGCACTAGAGCAGACCAGTGATTTGGAATTGACACGAGGGACGCTCTCGGCAACTGCCAGAGCTGTGAAAAATGGTGCCGATCTCCGCGTATTCCTGATCGCCAGCGACTACGAAGAGACGCTGTATTTTCAACAGACGTATTCCGGGGAAGACGATGCATTTGCCGGAATGATGACTCATCATCACTCCTATACCCATCGTGGTTCGCTCGCTGATCAACCATATTTCAGCTTCTTTAAATATGATGTATCGGGGTCATTCTCCCAGGTCAAGTGGATGTTGGATAACGTGACATTCGATGATAGTCAGGCGTACCCTTATGGAATCTATCGCTGGTATGTGTGTGACCGCTGGCGAGTTGTGTACGAGCACGATGCGGATGGCAACCGTGTGACCGGAGACCTGGACGCGTTGAAGGAATGCATCCGGGAAGCCCGTACGCTGAAAGTTGGCGTTCGGCAGTTATTCGGCATTCAGGATGATGATCCAAGTGGGCCGGCGCATATCTCGTTTCTCAGTATCATGCAACCGTTGATCAAAAACGGAAATGTCGGAGCCAACTGCGACTTCACCCTGTCCGGTGCACCGCAATGGCCGATCGAGTGGAAAGACGGCCTGGCAGTGGGTATGGTCTGGCCCTGGTCATCCGGTGAGATCATTTGCCATCTGGCGGAACCGGGGCATCTTCCGTTTCGTCGCACCAGGGTTCGCCGGGCAATGCAATGGCTGGTGGCAAACAACGCTTAACAACTATGGCTTAATAATTATGAAAGTGCTCCTGACAAACGACGATGGGATAGATGCGCCCGGGCTGGTGGCTCTGGAAAAGGTGTTCGCGACCATTGCCGATGTAGTCGTGGTCGCTCCGCTCAACCCTCGTTCCGGTTGCAGCCACCAAGCGACGACGGATCAACCGATGCGCGTGTCGGAACTCGAATCCGGTCGATACGCGATCAGTGGAACTCCGGTCGACTGCGTGCGTTTGGGACTTTCGCAGTTTGCGCCTGATACAGATTGGGTGGTCGCGGGAATCAACCAAGGCGGCAATTTAGGAATCGACGTCTATTTGTCGGGAACCGTGGCCGCAGCTCGCGAAGCGGCAGTGCTCAGAAAACCTGCGATTGCTTTCTCGCAATATCGCGGACCAATGAAGCAGATCGATTGGGACTTGACCGTGATACTGGCTCAGCGCGTTACACGCCAATTGTTGACGGCATCGCTCGATGCAGGTGCGTTTTGGAACGTCAATTTTCCAGACATGGATCGGCAAGTTGGTACTCAGGACATCATTTATTGTCCAATTGATACGTGTCCCTTGCCACTTCAGTACGAAACAAAACTGGGTCAGGTTTACTATCGTGGGGACTACCATAAACGACAACGAAATGCGGGAACAGATGTGGATATCTGTTTTTCGGGTTCCGTATCGATTACCGAGTTGCGCGTCGCGCTAAGCGTGTGAGAACTTCAAGAGATTCATTTTGAGCAAGAAAAAGGAAGGCTAATCTCGTATATACACCAAAGAAATGTTACTGGTGTAATCGGTTCTTGACCGGTCGTTATTGGGACGGGAGTTGTGGCGAACCACTAGTCCCAGTTTGAGATTCCAGCGGTCGTGCTTGTCCAGGTGAAACAACAAAGCAGTTTGACTGGATAGTCGAAAGACATCCAGTTCATTGATGCTAGGACGAAATGTCATTGCGTTTTCGAATTGAACGCCGTCAAACAGGGACCATCGCGAGTTCAGTTCGGCGAACAAGTCGGCTGTCGTCCGCTGCACAGTGGGCTGTCGAAAGAATTCATGAGTAACGGCTGGACCAAACCGGACAATTAGATATTTTTTCTTCTCGGTGTAGAAGCGATAGCCCACTCCTCCGGACACAGTTCCACGATAATCGAGATTTTCGAATTGGGAATACTCGTTTTTCGAAATGATGTAACGAATCCACTTTCCGGTATGGTTGAAATCTATGGTCGCGTTGCTAAACCAGCGGTTCGTCACTTGGTCACCGTTCGACTGGCCATACTGACCGCCAACGTCCACATCCAGAAATCGATTGTCCCACTGCTTCTTGAAGTAACTGTTGACACTTATGAAGTCGCTGTCACTATTGCCGTTCAGGAACTGACCGCCCAGTTCCAATCGCTTGGCACAACTAAATGTATCCATGCACATTCGACTGAAGACCAGGCAGGATACCTGCACGATGTTTAATTGCTTCGCCCTCGATTCAAGTTCCTCATGAATTGCCGTCTTGACTTGGTTGTCACCCATCGACGTCGATTTGCGGGCAACCTTTAGATCACCGCATTTCGGTTCCGTTGGTAGTTTTTGGGAACCGGATTCGACTCGCTCGATCATCTCCAGTGGAGTCAAAAATCGTTTTCCATACGGAAGTTCCCAGAGAAGCAAGCCGTCGGCAGCGCCATGGTTACTTCCGTATGGAAAACGATCGCCGTTCTTGAAGTACAGAATTTCGGGTTCTTGCGCCAAGCCTACCGTTGCTGTAGCGACGGAGAATAAACAAATGGGAACGAGACGTATAATGGTGTATCTCACAAGTTGCGCCGTCAGACTTAGATAACGGAAAGTTCCAAACCGAGAGATAATCGCAGGTCTCCGGTGTTCGTTTTTTAATGGAATCTAGATTGCCTATTGTGACCAAGGCGGAAATTCTAGTTCTTGACAGCCGATAGGGCAATGCGTCCATGGAGCGATTCGAAATCGTATACTGCTGAAATTTCTGAGTGATGCGGTGATCATCAGGTTATGGTGCTAATGGGGATGCGTGCCGCTTGGCGACTCTTGAAATCGAACTTACAGGCAAGGTGTCAGTGACATTCTCTTTATCGCTCGCGCCACAGGATTTCGTCCGGGATGTTCTGGCGAGTTTGTGCGTCGCTGATGTCTCGTTTGAATCGCCGAGCATCGACGGGGTAACCTTTGGTCGGTTTCAAATTGGGAACTTGATCCATCCAAAACCGATTGAACAGCGTCATGGCCAGTTCACGCAAATATTTGGATATCATCGAAGCCATGGCGACAGGAAAGTGCACTTCTGCTGCCACTTGAAAGTGAATCTCGGTTCGATCAACGCGATAGCGACTCAATTTTTTGGACTCCTGAAGCCGGAAGATCATTCGTCCATCGAGAATCTGATTCAATAGCGTGTCATAGCGGTTTCGGCCGCCGTGCTTATCAGCGAGCACCAGCGTCGGTTCATTGGCGTTTGGATTCCAGACCTGTCGCAGCAACTGCATACTGATTCGCGACAGCGCACCACTTTTGCTATCGAATTCTCGCGTCATTCGATTAAATCGTTCCGTTAGCACCACATCGCTTTGGATTGCTTTTAATCGTATCCCATTTTGTTTGCAGCACTGGTCGAAGCGGACAGCGACATCGCCGATCGAGCATTCATCGATTGCATACGGCAGCAGTAGCTTTTGGCCTTTGTACCATGGTTCACTGTGTGACAGCAGGTGGCCATCGTTTGTTAGGTGAGCTAAAAGTTCATGAAACGATCGCGGAATGTATCCCAGAAGCCGCAAAGCACAAAGAACTGACTTTTCCAGGTTAGCGATGCCGCGCGAAGGCGAGTAGACTTGCTTTGAATCGGCAACCTGTAAACGAAACTTGTCAGTTGGAAGCGACTGTTGGACAACGTCATCCAGCGCAGCCCAAAAATTCGTCTCACGCGGATGGCCGGTCACTTCCCAGACTGTTGCGGTGACGACCAGCGGTCCCAAATTGGGACCGTACCCGGCTTCGTCCATGCCAATCACCACACCCATTCGGTATCTCTCCAGCAGCACTAGGCATAGGTCAGGTTTTGACTGACGCAACACGAAACATGTGTTCGCTCTGTTGGTTTACCATTCGGTGTCGAGTTAGTCAAACTTTACCAGCCCGAATGATTCGGGTCGCGGGCGAGTGCCGGCGGGATGAGTCCAGCTTTGCACGCCGACGGTGGGAATGGTTCGAATGATTCCCATCGCCCACACAGATTTTCTGTCCGGGAGCTGCGCAGTGAGTTCCTCAAACGGAATTGCGGCTTCAAAACGCCAATGAGTGTCGTCAGCATCGGCGGCGACGTAGCATTTGGGATTCCACCCAGTGTCCTGCCAACAGGATTCGGCTACCCATCCCCGTTGGTCGATTTCAAGGGTGTAGTACGTGCCATAGTCTCGGTCGATGTCCAGATAGAAACCGATACGATCAAATCCTTTCAGATCGGCGTCGTGAGTGCGTCCTTCTAATTTGGGACGATCGGTGGCTAGTCCGGCGACGCGCGGAATGCTCGCGCAAAAATAAAAGGAGTTCGTATCGAACGAAATCAACGCGAAGGCGTGATCGCGTCCTGAGACGGTGTCCTCTGTTGTTTTTAGAGTCAGTTCTTTGGCCATTTGCCAGCATTCGTCTGAAAGGATTCCATCCAGCACAGGACGTACATCTGTCGAGCGACAAATAACAAACTTCTTGGGCGGCACGTTGGTCGGCTGCGACAACCAAACTTCGGACAGCGCAGTTCTTGCCCATGGGTCACCGGAACCGGCGCGTTGATGACGTCGGTACACGGCGTCGGCTAAATTTCTGGAACCGCGCTGACGTAATAATGCAGCCAAGGTAAACGCAACTTGTGGCGAGTGGTACAATGCGGGAGATGTCACTTTGACCCGTTTTGCCATATACAGAGCCTTTTGGTGCCAGCTCCGAACAGCACCTTGGCGCCAGGCTTGGTCAACTGAAAATTGCAATTGGTTGGTGCGCAGGACCACGTCCATTGAATTGGCGCCGGCACTGCCCGATGATTTCTCTCGCTGCTGCTGATCATCGTCCGTGCGACCGACTGTCTTTTGCAACTGACTGATGACGGACTGCTTGTCGGGCGCCAACCGTTGGCCACGGACGTTTGTGTTCCTACTTCGCTGCCACGCGACCTCGGTACTGGTCCAGAGTTGGAACAGCCAGAGCATGGCATCCTGTGCCAACGGCTGATCAGGGAAGCGGTCTACCAATTCTACAAGCGTTGACTCGGCCAGCTCCCACTGTGCGCGGCGACGGTATTCGTTTGCAAGCTGAGCCAATTGTACGGCTGCTTGCTCATCAGGCATTTCGACGACAATGTTGTTCAATTTAGCGATCAACTGTGACGCATGACGCGGATGGTCTAGGAACTGTTCGGTATAGGCGCGGAAGTTTCGCTGCAGTCGAGCGATCCTGCGTTGACGATCGAGTTTGTCGTCGTTAATTGCCACCAATCGTCTGCGAGCCGGTGAATCTGGCGCCATTGCGATGCCGGTAAACAAGTCTCCAGCGGATGTCAGACGGATACCCTGCGTGTGATCAATCAACAATCGATAGGCATCGCGACGGGACGAGCGTGCGATAGACGGCATTAGTTTGCCGTATGCGGACGCCGTAGCCATTTCGACCGTGGCCCCCAGTCGCGGCAACAACTCGAACGAATCAACGTGAACGTGTCCTGTGCTTCCTGTGGGCAGACACAGATAAATTTTCTGAACTTGCCACGGCTTCAATCTCGCCAGTTCATAATGTTGAATAAACCGTGTCGGATCGGCAGCCTGCTCGACAGCATGTAGGACCACGTCGTTTAGAAAAGTTGTTATGGCATCGTCAGCGGCAGGCTGGTCCAGGACGACGACGCTGGGTCGCCACGTTCGCAACTGACAAACCAGAGTTCCCAAAACAACTTCAGACAATCGACCGTCAGTTTCGCGGTCCCACCGAGCCTTGAGTTTTTTTGCGTCGTGCTCCAATCCCGGAACGGCCAACGGAAGTCGCCAACCGATTTCTGCAATCGATCCGCCGGCCGTTGCGACTGCTTCGTGCAAACGAAGGTCTAGGTCCCTTGCAGCATGTCCGTCCGGTCCAATATCTCGACGTGGTGGTAAAGACACCATACTGCGATAACCCAATTCGCCCGAATACTTGGACAGCAATTTCAACGACACCTGACTCGGCCGTGCATGAAAGCAAGCCATAGCAACCCGCCGTCCATCGCCTCGGATGGTTTGCCAGGTCTGACCGCCGTCATCGGTTTTCAGAATCATCCCAAACGCTCCGACCGCCCAACCATTCGTTTCCGAACGGAAATGCAACGCATGGATGGGCTGTGGTTGTTGCGTGTATTGTTTGGTCCAAGTGCTTCCGGCATCGTTCGTATGCCAGATGACGCTGCCGGGTTGACCAGCGATCCAGGCCTTTCGACCACGGCACACAACCGTATTGAAATCGGTGATGTCACGCAGATCGACGGGGAGAGATTTTGGCGGCGGCTGCCAGTCCACACCGCCATTTTCCGTGTACAAAACTAGTCCGCCGTCGCCGACGAGCCAACCGGTTTGGTTTAGTTGCAGCTTCACGCACTGCCGACCACGAAGTTCTGATTGACTAGCTTGCGGATCCAGCAGCCGACGACCGCTAATCAGTGAAAATCGTCCCCGCAGTCCGGCGACGATTCCGGATTTGACACTGAAAAAGTCGCCCGTCCGCCAGCTACTGTTTCGTGGACCATCCAGATCTTGCCACGTCTTGCCGCCGTCATTCGTCACAAACACGCCGGTCGGATGTTTGGACGACGTTTCCCCGACCGCGATGCCATCACCCATTGTGAAAAACTTGACGAAGTGCAATTGTGGCAGCTCGTTCTCGGGGAACTTCTGCCAGGTTGCTCCGCCGTCTGTAGTTGACAATACGACACCGTACCCTATTCGCGTAAACGGAGCAGTCCGGCCGCCGACAATCCAGCCGACTTGATTAGTCAAGAAACACACGCTGCGTAATGGGCAATCGACGGTGCTCTTCTTAAGCATCCAAGTGAGACCACCATCTCGCGAGTGCCAGAGAACTCCGTGATCGCCGACCACCCAGCCGATTTTCGAACCCATAAAGCAGACATCATTTAAATTAGCATCATCCTGACTAGGCGTCGGCGGTGTGATTTTTTCGAGATCATTTACCGAAAAATGGGGTGGCGCGCCAAACGTGCTGAATTGTCTGAGCAGACACCACCATATGACGGCCGCAAGGATGAATCGTCCATGACGCGACATCGATGAGCTCCTAGCGATTTGAGAAACTCACTGATTTTAGCGAAATCGGAACCCAGCAGGAGGAGCGATTCACGTCATCAGTGTCTTTGATGTCCCATCTTTAACAACTGTTACAGAGATTGCTCAATCATAGTTTCGCGAGCGATAGGTCCCGAATTTCGGAAATCTATCGTGCGGTGCCAATCTGCTTGACTTCTCACGATCGTGTAACTGCGGCTTTGTCGAATTTGAGTTGATACCCTTGTTGCAGTACACAATTGGTTCCGATTTGCAAGGTGCCGTTGGAATTGTGTGGATCAAATTTTTGTGTTGATTCGTCCGCAGCGTTGTAGGGAACGAGCGATTAGCCAACATGTACTGGACCAGACAAGACCTGCCGACCAACCAGCCAGGACGTCGGTCGGATAGTGCACTCCTAGGTACACTCGGCTCGCACCGACCAGTCCAGTCAACAATACGGCGAGGACCAGAAAGTAGAACTTAAGTCGCCGTCTGGCGGTCACCGTAGCCAGAAGTGTTCCGAGCGTAAAAAAGATGATGGTTGACATCATTGAGTGACCGCTCGGAAAGCTAGACGTGTACACTTCGGAAAGGGGAGGCACAATGGTCGGCCGTGGACGATCGAAGAATGCTTTTAAGCTCATGCTAACGGCGAAACCGCTCAGAATGGTGCCGACGACGAACCACGACGCAGCGAATTTACGGTCCAGACATAAAAATCCGACAACTGCCAGAGTCAACAGAGTGAGAACTGCATAGCCGCCAAGGGCGGTAATGTCACGAACGATATCATCCATCCACTCGGGACCGATCAGCGATTTAGAATCGTCTGGCTTTCGCAAGGCTTGCAGTACCTTGTGTTCAAATGCTTCCATTTCGCGCTCGCCCAGCTCATCAGCCAGTTCAAAAAACGCCCACGTTCCCGCGACAATGAGCAACAATGCCGGCAGTATGGTCAATCGCCCGCCTAGCCATTTTACTGTTTGCGAAACAATGTGCCGCATCGGCTGTAAACTCCATTTCGATAAATTAATGACAGCTCTGTGACAACTAAACAGGCCTTCAGTCTATCGTCTTAATCGCAGCGATTCGACGGCCTTTTCGAGGTCCGAGTATTTCGGTCTTGGCATTTCGGCAATCGCGTGGCGGATTTTATTTCACGTTGGAAGTTTTAACCATGAATTGGAACAATTTAATTGTCTGCACCAAACAATTGATACGATAGCAAATTTACGACGAACTTGTATGATCGCGAGTTTCGGTTGGTATACCAAGTGAGGGGCAGGTGTCGTGAGCACTCAAGACGTAATCGATCAGGTCCACGTTGTCGATGTGGCCCAAGGGCGCATAGATCAGCATCGATCCGTGATTCTGCAGGACGGAACGATACAAGAAGTATGTTCTGCCGATCAAAACATTTCAGGCAATCGGATCGAGGGGGCCGGACGATATCTCTGTCCGGGATTGATTGACGGCCATGCTCACTTTTTTCTTGATGCCAGCTCCAATCCACGCGGCCATTTTCTTGACGCGGATGAAACGACCCGAATGAACGTCGCGCGGCAAAACGCTCAGATTGCCATTGCCGCGGGAATCACCACAATTCGTGATTGCGGAGCACCTGCGTCATTAATGTGGCAGTTGCAAAGTGAGATAGATGCTGGGGAGACAGTGGCGCCGCACATCCTTAGCTGTGGCTCACCGCTAATGCGGACCCAAGGACATTGCCATTTTCTTGGTGGGGAAGTTGCGTCAGTAAAACAAGTCCGGGACGTAGTTGCACAGCAAATTAATAGCGGTGCACGATTCGTTAAGTTAATGGCGTCAGGAGGTGGACTAACACCCGGCACCAACCCTGGTGAGGCGGATCTTTCCCTCGAGTTGATGCGGGCCGCTGCAGATGCGGCCCATGACCACGGAGTTCATATCACTGCCCACTGTCATGCGACTGACAGTATCACTCGCGCGATTGAAGCCGGCCTAGATATGATCGAACATGCCAGCTTTGTTGAACTCGATGGGCGCTACCATTACAACGAGTCAATTGCCAAGTTGGTTCGTGATCAAGGTGTTGTGGTAAGCCCTACCGTATTCGCAGCGCTGCGAACGGCCAATCGATTTCGCGAATCCAAATCATCTCACAATCCTCAAGATGTTGCGGCGGTCGAGCGTCTCGAAGGAAGGTTAACCAACACTGGTCACTTCTATCGACTGGGAATGAAAATCTTGGGCGGAACGGACTGCGGCGCGACGGATACTCCATTCGATTCATTGGTTGACGAACTCATTGCGTATACTCAAGCCGGTCTGTCAAATATCGAGGCGCTGCAAACGGTCACGTGCGACAGTGCAAAGTACTTACGGCTGGGGCGGGTTGGAGAGGTCAAACCTGGTTACGGGGCTGATCTCATGCTAATCGCCAGCAATCCTTTGCAAGATCTCAACGCATTAAGGAAGCCATCGATTGTCGTCAAGGCAGGGAGCATTGTTCACTCACATGGATCTAGTGCCTGAGGGTAGCTAGGACATCGTCTTAACGCATCCGCAAGCTCATCAAGTTGGCGACTATGATCCTGAGCAACGAGTCCGCTGAGGCATTTCCGGTATTGAACTACTGCGACTGTCGGTTTACTGACTTTTCCGCAGATTAATGCACTTTAACGTGTTGGGTGATGCTTGCTGACCGCTAGAACCAGCGCAATAATGGCACTTTACGGAATTTGAATCGGACATCATTTCAATCATTTTTGCAGATCTTGCGGATGGCTGGCAAACGCAGCTTGGAGAGAGCGTTGTGGAAGTTCCTTGACGCATCGTGGTATGAATGGTTGAGCGTATTTGCATCGGTTGTGTCGGTTGTCCTCTTGATCTGGTTGGTCATTCGGATCAGGACGTGGTTTCGCGAAGATGAGGATCCTGCGGCTCCAGGTCACGAAATGCTAGTACAATTCCAAGATTTGTACCGTCAAGGTGACCTTTCGGAAGAAGAATTCCGATCCATCAAAGGTCAGTTGATTGATCGGATCGAAGGCTCACCAAAGTGCGTCGATGGTGATAACGATTAGGGCGTCTGTGCGGAAAGCAAAAAAAGCATGGATGCTAACCTGAAACTCTGAACGATACAGATTGGTCTCGACCGAGTCCGTAGGCTTGCTCGGGTTACTTTTGCAAACGATTGATACCAACGTTGATAGGGACGCTGAATGCCTTCCAGCAAGGACATCCATTCGGGAAAGCGCAGTTCTATGGGCAAGAAGAACGCGAACTGTTCTTTCTGTCGCAAGAGCTATCGAGAAGTCGGGCCACTTGTGGAAGGGCCTGATGATGTCTATGTCTGTGGCGATTGCATCGAGCTTTGTCAGTCCATTCTGGACCAGGAACGTCGTCGTCACGGTGATCCCGGGAAACTGTTCACCAAAGTTCCAACCCCTCGAGAAATTGTCCAACATTTGGATCAGTACGTGATTGGCCAGATACATCCGAAAAAGGTGTTGGCGGTCGCCGTGCACAATCACTACAAACGGTTGATGTTGTCCGAGGAATCTGACAGCGACGTCGAAATTGAAAAATCAAATATTCTGCTGATCGGTCCGACAGGCTGTGGCAAGACGCTGCTGGCAAGGACGCTGGCCCGCTACCTGCAAGTGCCCTTTGCCATCGGAGACGCAACCACTCTGACCGAAGCCGGCTACGTTGGCGAAGATGTCGAGAATTTGTTGTTGAAACTTTTGCATGCGGCTGATTTTGACATTGAGGCGGCTCAGCGCGGCATTCTGTTCATTGACGAGATCGACAAGATCGGCAAGACGAACAATAACGTGTCGATTACTCGCGATGTATCTGGCGAAGGCGTGCAGCAGGCGTTATTGAAAATGCTGGAAGGCACGGTGGCCAACGTTCCACCTCAGGGAGGTCGCAAGCATCCTGAGCAGCAGTACATTCAAATCGACACGACGAACATTCTATTTATTTGTGGCGGGACATTTGTCGGCTTGGAGGACATCATTGCTAAGCGCCTCGGCCACAAAATGATTGGCTTCGGCCGCCCGGCGGTGCCAGATGTGGGTGATCCAGAGCGACGAACCATGCTGCAAGATGTCAGCGTTGATGACATTCTAGAGTTCGGTCTCATTCCCGAATTGGTGGGCCGTCTGCCGATACTTAGCGGGCTTTTACACCTTGGCACAGACGATCTAGTGCAGATCATGGTCGAACCGAAGAACTCGTTGGTCAAGCAATATAAGAAGTTCTTCGAGATGGAAAATGCGGAATTGGAGTTTACCGATGACGCTCTTCACGAGATTGCTGTTTCAGCAATGCGTAAAGAGACTGGTGCCCGTGGATTGCGAAGTGTCATTGAAGACGTCATGTTCGACATCTTGTACGAGCTTCCCGATCAGAAGCCTGGACGGCAATACGTCGTAACTCAGGAAGTGGCACGGGGCGAAGAACGGATGTTTATCCAAGACGACTCCGCCGCAGCATAATGTGAGACTCGTCCAAAAAACTCCGGTGCATCAGCTCTGCCGTTTCCTGCCGCACGGACTCGCATTGACGGTCTGACGCAAATGAAGAAACCCCAATTTTCCAGGGGCTTGCGGCACCATGCAGATAAGTGCACAAATGCTAAGGTACATCTGGTTGGTGTCGAACTCCACCACTTTTCATGAACAGTACGCACGTTTTCACAAAGACGCTGAGAAATTCGATGCAGCCGGTGTATGCAGCCCGTTGGAGCGGAATTTAGCTGTTGTGGTTGATGTCTAGTCGAATCTGCTCATCTCGTTGTGAACGAACATTCCAGGAAATTATCAAATTGCG
>CAUZSN010000055.1:0-18084 GCA_963582345.1 Planctomycetota bacterium | reverse complement strand
GCTTCGTCGTCAGCAGGAAAAAACGTCCGTCTTCGATGTGGACGTCGACGCGTGGGTCGTGGATGGGATTCTCCTCAGGGGAGTAAATAATCTTGCTCGACTCAATGACCCCCTGAGAGATGTCCACAATGTCGAGATGCTCTACACCTTTGGTATCGGTAATCGCTTTGGCGGTAGAACCACAGCCAAAGCAAATCAGAAGGGCATTCTTGATTTGGGGATGCACGGCGACTGGCCAATATACGTACATCTTCATATACCGTTTAGCGGTTGAGGTTGTAGCAGACATCGGGTAGTCGTTGGTAATCAGTCGATGATAATACGGCTCCCCAAGTAGATCAGCACGTAGATACTGAATAGTTTCGGTGACGCCTTCACGGCAAAAAACCCCGCTTTCGCCAGCCTTTGCAAATCGTCTCACAGGAATATCCAAGAACTGCTGCATCGAGCCAAAAGGAAAAAGGAATACGGAAAGCAAAAAACCCACAACCGCAATAAAGTGCAAAGCCTGTGTCCAAAGCGGTTGTACGAACAACGCTCGATCGAAAATCAATAACCCGATAACTCCGTAGACAATGGCAAGCAACAAGAAGGATGTTTCGATGCCAATCAACGGAATGAATATCAGTGCAGCGACAACAGAACCCACCATACCACCTGCAGTATTTGCCAGAGTCAACAGGCCAGCAGCTTTAGTCTCATCGGCCACTTCATCATGTAATGCTTTACCAAGCATGGTAAAGATGATGCCTGAAGTGATTGAGACAGGAAGCATTAGAAATCCGGAGACGACTATAAGCCGGACGCTGTCATCAAATCTCCAGAGTGACGGTAGTATCAGGTCCAAGGTATTGTAGAGGACAATTATTAAAAGCCCATTAATAGCAACAACCGGCATTAGGAAAGTCTGAGCACGCTCGTGAAGTGAAAACCATTTGGAACCGGAAAAACCACCGAGACTAATTCCAAGCAAGACCATCGAAAGCATCAGCACATAATTCCAACTATAGGCACCACAAAACAGCATTAGAAATCGAAACCAGATCACTTCAAGCGACAGAAGCACAAAACCGGATGAAAAGCTGGCAAAAAGCAGCCGCATCGACTTGAGCGAAGAGCAATAAACAACCGGCTGTTTTTGAGAAATATAATCTGTCACGTTTACTCGTCTGGATAGCCGTACTGCCATGACAGCGGCCAGAATATTGAAACTGGCGGCCACGTAGGCCGCGCCGGTGAGACCAAACCACTTCGTTAGTAATAATTCATTGACAATTACTCCCACTACAGCTCCGAAGGTGTTCCAGCCATACAGAAGCCCCAACACGCGCCCGAAGTGGGAGTCCTTCCGATAAAGCGCTGTGACCAAGATCGGAAGAGTCGCTCCCATCGCTGTCGCAGGAATTAGCATCAGTAGGAATGCTATAGTGGTCCTCAGAACATTGATGACTAGTGTTTTGTCAAGAACATTGATGACGAGTGTTTGGTCAAGAATATTGTGCCAAAGCGGAACGAAAAAGCGTGTTAGCATGGGAAATATCAAAACCAGTGCGACTCCGACAACCGCGATGGCTATTTCCAAGAAAGCGTAAAAGCGAATTGGCGACGTTATTCTACGACCCCAGAAGGCAGTTAGGCCATTTCCCAATGCCAGCCCTCCCATAAAGCTTGACAGTACTAGAGAGGTAGCCCATATGCTGTTTCCCAAAGTCAGTCCTGCCAGGTGGAACCACAAGGATTCAAAGATCAATGCAGAGGCGCCGGAAAGAAAGAACATGCAGGACAGGACTCGCGTCACTTCGCAAACCTTTCAAAAAATTCCGTCAATGAGGCCGTTGTGCTCTGATCGGCCAGCCATAAAGCTGGGCACATACATAACCATCAGGATTTTCCAAATATCGATTCGGAGAGATCGTGACGACGAGAAAAACTAATAGACGGCTGCCGAGTAGGCGGGAATCCAACCTTTGCCGGCTTGACTGACGTGAATTAGCAACCAGTCGTCACGACGTTCGAGCAATTCGAACTCCGTGCCTTCTGCTAAAGGCACCGTAAAAGCTTGTTCGTAATTCTTTGAATTCCCTTTGCGCGCAACAGTCTCATGCTGCACGATCACACCATATGTGATCGCATCAAATCGGTACCAGTCATAAGCTGTCGAGACGCCCATCGCCAGAGTGAACAGAGCAATCGGCAGCACCAGCCGTTTCAATAGCCGACCGTTGGCCAGTAATCGAGCGACCAATCGGAACAGCAACGTCAGACCGAGTGTCGCGGTCGTTAGCGAAAACTTTTCTCGATAACTCAGCCAGTCCTGCCAAAATAGGACGTAGCGACGGATCGATGATCGTGCGGCTCCACTCGCATTCGAACCGAGTGCATTGCGCAGATTGGCGTCCAGATACGGGTCGCGAGGTCGATAGCGTTTCGCCTGCTGGTAGGCCGCGATCGCTCGCCCACGTTGATCGGCTCGCATTAGCGCGTTGCCCTGGTTAAACAAAACAGTCCCAGACACGAATCCGTGGTCGAGGATTACCTGGTACAGGTTAGCGACACGAAAGTAATCGTCAGGTGTGGTGGCCTCAACGAAATCCTGTTCCGCCTGCTGAAACTTCTGCAACGTTTCCAGATCTGGCGCACGACCGCAACCGCTTGACAGAACTGCGCAAATGACCATTAGGACTCCAGTGGTAGACTTCCATAGATTTGTTCGTCTTGAAAGCATCGAATTAAATGTCTATCGAAATACCTTCTTCTGCTTCAAACATTCCAGCAACTGCTCCAACAGGATTTCGGCCTGACTACCCAGTGGTTCGGATTCGTCAATTCGGACGCCATAACGTTGAGCGTCGCAGCGTTCGACGAGATCGCAGGTCGCATGTGCAAGATCATCAACAACATCCAGTTCGAGCAGCCGGCTTTTGGCGTCGCGGGAAGTAATACCATCTGCACTCGTGTTGGTCACGTCAGCCACCAAGTTAGCAAAGACGTCCCGCAGGTTGCGACATACGCTTTCGTCGTGGCCGTTTCGTAATTGCACCAACGCAATCTTCAACGCCCGGCGTGCGGTGGTTGCGGCGGCCCGACGACGAGCCATTGCTGGATCCGCCTTCAATCGCTGCACACGACCGATTATATACGTCGCCAGTACGTAAAATCCGAACATCCCGGCCCATGCGAACAGCCATCGCTGTAAATGCACCTTTTCGTTTCGCAGCGAACGCCAATCGGTATCGTTGGCGAAAATACCGCCTTCGCTGACCTGAAGCATTCGGTCCGGTGACGACAAGCTGTTGGGCGCCACGACGATCTGATCTGTCGACAAGCCTGGGGCCGTCCGGATTTCGATTGGAATCGCGACCGAACTGACCGTGACATAGCGTTCCCGCCCGACGTCGAAATATGAAATCGGAATGGCGGGAAAGGTATCGATACCCGCTTTCAACGGTCGCAGGCTGTATGTGAAGCGGCGCGTGTTGCCAGTGGTTTCCGTTGTCGCGTCGTACATTTTGAAGTTGACCGCAATGTCCGGACACATTTTCAAATCGGGCGGGAAGGCTTCGTCCAGGGTCCCCTGACCTTTGAGAGTTAAGGTAAGTGTCATGGGGTCGCCGACACGAGCTTTCGTAGGCGCCAGTTGGCTCGCGAATTCGAACTGGCCGACCGCGCCAATAAATGTTTCTGGTCGACCCTCGGCAGGAACGCTGTGCACCGTCACCGTCACCGGCCGGGCGACGGCGTAAAGATTCTCACCGACTAGGCGGTCCAGTTCAACGGCTGTCGCAAAGTTGCCTTTTATCGTAACTGGACCGAATTCGTACGTACCCACTTTGCGTGGGATGAACTTGCGTGTGAACGCGAATTCCCAGTAGCCCGCCGGCTGGTCGCTCTTGTCCTTGCGTTGAGTCCGACTTGGCGTAGGTTGAAACACGGTCGCCTCGCGTTCGAACAGAGAAAATACTGACGATTGGCCGATATTGTTAATCTGAAATCCATAGCCGCGCTGGCTCAGCATCGGCTGCAAGACGCCACGCCAGTCCTTCTGCGGTTCCAAACCCGTCAGAATCTGCTCGTCGCTGAACCACGGGACTTGCAACGTCGGATGTATCCGCTGCACGCTCAAAGGATTACGTTCTGAAAATTTCATCGGCAGATCCTTGATGACCACGTTTAGTGTCACCGTAAACGGTTGCATCGGGTAAACCGACTGACGACTCAATGTTATTTCGAGAATCGCAGTGTCCTGATCTTGCGGCGCGATCACACGCAACGTCACGGTGCGCCCTTTCAGCAACTGATTGCCGATGCGAGCCACGGGCGCCGGAATCGTGAACGTCCCTGTCTTCAGCGGTGTCAAACGGTAGTTGTACTGCTGGCCACGGCTGATAATCTTGGTAGCCCGCCCGTTAATAATTGTGGTGACGCTCGAATTAAGCGACTGTTCACCCAATGATGTGACCTTGAAATCGCCAAAGTCCTCAAGCTTCGGAGGACTGGGGTTGCCAAAGTAGTTAAGTGTCACACGGTACAGGACCGATTCGCCTTCATAGATCTCTTGCCGATCGACCTCCACCATCACCTCAGGCTGTTGGGCCAGCCCGGGGGACGTGATCGCTGTGACGACGATTAGCATTGAATGCAGTTGGTACGTCATGTGGTTAAGCTCTTAATGACTAATGAAACCTCATTGACGAATGGCGAATAATTTGCAACTGACCTTTGTGTGACCAACCGGTTTGGGCATCCGGCCTTCGTCATTCTTTAGCCATTAGACATTCGTCCTTAGTCATTCTCCTCCTACCAATCCCTATCCACACTGATCGGCGATGCCAAGAGCCGTTGAAGCTCTTTTTGTGTCCGCTGGTGTTTGCGTTCGCGTTCTCGGGCGCGGCGCAAGACCGACTGCGCCTGTTCGCGAGACAAGTCATGCGGTTGAGACGTCTTGTCTAGCTGCGATTGTTTCGATTGCTCTTGTTTCTCACCGCTCTCGTTCGCCTGTTCTGGCTGTTGTGCGGATTGATCTTGTTTGGGTAGCGCCGCAGCTATTTCTTTCAGGAGCGTCAACGCCTCATCCTGTTTGGGAAGAGCACGATCGCTTTTCTTGTCTATTAGATGTCGCACTGCTTCGTCGGCTGCTAACCGAGCTTTGGGCGCAAGTTTGAGAGCCTTGTTCATCGATTCCTTTATGGCCTGAAGCTGATTATGAGCCGCCTCAACGTCGTTCGGTTGTTTGGTGTGGTCGTCAGTTTGAGGAGACGCAGCTGAAAACTTTTTTTTCCGGAACTCAATTTGTGGTAGTTCCTGTCGGGCCTTCAGCGACAACATCCGGCTCCATTCGGCAACTCGAGACTGCCATCTCGCCAATTCCGGAAAGTCGGGTTCCGGTATTTCAGCATCTTCGATTCCGGTCTGATCGGGGACCTGATTCGGTTCGCGAATTTGTTCACTGAACGACTGTTGCGTGTCGCGGTTCCGTGTTGACTTATTATCGAGCTTAGCGTCCTGGATAGTAGTCGATTGATCGACTAACGTCTGTTGCTTGGCGACGACCCGATTCAGCACGTTGGCAAACGGGGCGACCGCCATGTAGATCTGGTTCAAATTGTCCAACACACGCGTCTGTGACTCGATCGCCTGATTGTGCGAGCCGTCGGCAATCCAGTCGGCTGCCTTCTGCATCGCTTGTCCGGTATCGTCGGCCAACCGGGTCAATAGTTCGACCGCCTTTTGTGTCTGCTCGTCGGGATTTGGCGGAGCGTTAGCGTTCTTCGATCGTGGTGGTGCTTGCGGCTGTACTGATTTCAGTTCGGATTGAATCTTCTTCTTCAGTGGTTCGATCTCGTCGGTCAGGTTGCGTTGCGCGTCTTCCGTCTCGCCGAAGGCCTGCCGGCGCTTGGAGAAATTCGCTTCGCCGGCCAACATGCGAGTCACCGATCGCAGCCCGGTTTGACGTGCTTCGAGCATGGCCAGAAACTCAAGCACGTTCATTTTTTCGTGCGTCTTCTCACGATCACGGTCCTGCCACATAGCCTGCATTTGCTTGATCCATAACCGTATGACTTCTAGATTGTGCCTCGCGTCGGCATGTTCGGACTCCAGACGCAGACAGTCGCGGAAATGGCCGACAGCGCTGGCCAGCAAATCGAGTCCCTGGCTTCGCTGTTCCGGCGTGGCCTCGGTTGGCTTGCCACCAAATAGCGCACGAGCTTGCTGGGCTGCCAAACAGCCGAGGTTGTAATGCGATCGAACGGCCAGATCGGTTTCGCGCGACAGCGACGCTTTTTGCATCAGTTCGCGGGACTTGTCCGAGTTGCCGATCACTGCGTACACACACGCCTGATCGAAAAGGATCCGCAAATCGTCTGGTTGTACTACATCCGCCTCGGCGAATGATTTGCCAGCCGAGTCAAAATCACCATCTTTGAACTGCCGCACGCCCTCTCGCACCTTCTCAACAGCGGACGACACTGAACCAAACCCAAGCGCAGCGAATGAACACAAGATGAGCACAGCCACGGGCTGATGAACTTGAGCTCTAAAATTGTGTTTCGGCGACGAATGTCCAAAAAAACGTCCAGAACCAACACGCCACACGTACGCAAGAACACCATGACTCGGCCGCTTTCGAGTGACCTGGCTTCCAGATAGAACAGGTTTGGATTGCGTGGGTCGTCTCATTGGTTCGTGTGTGTTGCTCGTCTTCCACTCTTCCAGCTGAAACCGATAGCACAAACGTTGGTCATTCCAACCTCGTCATTCTTTAGTCATTCACAATTAGGTCTTAGTCATTCCTTCGGATTACTCCCTCTGTCTTCCGGCTGAATTCGGAACTACCAATCGGTAGCTGGGCACCAACATTTCAATCACTAGAAATACCAACCCAAAACAGACGAACAACTGGAACTGTTCGCGGAACCGTTTCCGTTTCACCGAAACAATTTCACTGCGCGTCAGATTCGCCAGATGATCTTCGTAAATTTGTCCCAGATCGTAAACCCGTGTTTGGGCGGGAATGTACGCTCCTGACGTAGTCAAAGCGATCTCTTTCAACAACCGCTCGTCCATCTTGGACCAGACTTCTTGACCTTTGTGCCGGACGTAGCTCAGTTGTCCTGATTCGTCACGCACAGGAATGCGAGCGCCTTCTCCGACGTCGCCCAGTCCGATTGTGAAGATCTTGATGCTGCGTTCCGCAGATTGTTTTGCGGCTTCTGCGGGGAACGAGTCGTGGTCCTCACCGTCTGTGATTAGCACGATGACCTGGTCACGATCACGGCGCTCTTCCATCGCCTCCATGGCTTTGCGTATGGCGTCGCCGATCAGACTGCCGCCGCGTGGCGCACTGTCGGTATCGATATCGTCCAGCAGCATATAAAAAAAACCGTGATCAGTTGTCAGCGGCACCTTAACGACCGGTGACCCGGCGAACGCGATCAAACCAACGCGATCACCCTTCAGCTTGTGCAGCAAATCGCGAATATCCGACTTTGCCCGCTCTAACCGGTTCGGTGCGACGTCTTCGGCCATCATCGACCGCGACACGTCCAACAGCACAAACAGATCAACGCCGCGTTGCGACACTTCTTCGAAGAAAACTCCGAATCGCGGCCGCGATGCTCCCATAATCAGACACGTCACGCCGACCAGCATTAGCACCGCTTTGACCCAAGGCCGAGCCGCTCGAAATGACGGCATCAACCGTTCAACCATCGCCCGATCGGCAAACCGGCCAGCCGTAGCAATACGCTGCCGATGTGCGTAGACCAACCCAAAGCCTGCCACCGGCACGACCCAAAGTAGAAACAATAGGCTTGGTGTCTCCCAATACATCGCGCAAATGTCTAATGATTAAAGAAATCGGAATGACTAATAACGAATACGGTCCATAATGATCCACCAACCTCATGTTTGTTCATTAAGCCTTAGTCATTTTCCCCTACGGCAGTGACCGGAATCTCACGGTCGTTAATAACACTTCCATCAAGACACAACACAAACCGGGGATCATCCAGAACTGAAACAGTTCACGATACTCGGTGTATAACCGGCTTTCGGTTTTTGTTTTTTCGAGCTTGTCGATTTCGGCGTAGACTTGTTCTAACGTTTCGGTGTCCTGAGCATTGAAATAGCGTCCGCCGGTGGTTTCAGCCAGCATTTTCAGTGTAGTTTCGTCCAAACGAACGGGTTGCGGCCTGAGCACTGGACGCCCAAACAGATCGATGCTAGGAAATGGCGCCATGCCGGTCGAACCGACGCCGACCGAATAAATCTTCACACCGAAATTCTTCGCGGCTTCGGCCGCCTCTTTCGGGTCGACAGCACCCGCGTTGTTCTCTCCGTCAGAGAGCAGGATGATGACTTTGCTCTTGGACTCGACATCCTTTAACCTGTCTACCGAGAGAGCAACAGCGTCGCCGATTGCCGTTGCCTGCTCTTCCTGCAACAGTTCAGCATTGATGACGCGTCCGCTCCGATCACGAATTGGCTCGGCGACATTCACTGACTTGAGCACTTCCAACAGCGCACCGTGATCAAGTGTTTGAGGACACACTGCGTCGGCGAAACCGCCGAAGACAATCAGGCCAATCAAATCATCTGGTCTCCCGTTGAAATGTCCGTCGCCGGTAACGAATTCGTGGAACACTTCTTTCACTGCGTCCAGTCGGTTTATGCGCTGCTCGTCCAGAAGGAAGTCCTGAGCCAACATCGAACCGGACCTGTCAATGCACATTATGATCGAAATTCCTTCAGCACGGACGCGAAATTCCTCGCGACCATGTTGCGGCCGGGCAAGAGCAATCACGACGAGCGCCAGGCCGAAAATTTTTAACCATGGTATCAACCGTTTCACACGTAGCGCCAGCGTATTTGGCAACTCCTTCAAAATCGCCACACTCGAATACAATACTGCAGCACGCCGCTGCCGACGAATCCCCAGCCACCCAAAGGCGATGACCGGGATCAACATAAGCAGCCACAGTGGGTCTTGAAGACGAAATCCGGACATCTTTTATGACTTATGACTAAAGAATCGGAATTGACACATTATCCATTCTAGATCACGCCGCCACCTCTTCCGTCTGATCACTCCCTGTCGTACCAATAAACGCCTTCGCCCGATCGAAACTTTCCTCGATATCTTGTTTATTCGGCTGCTGGGCAGCGAATTTCACCAGGTCAGCCGACACCAGAAATTGCTGCAATCGGTCGCGTTCCAGCACAGAGAAATCCGCGCGTCCGCTAATTTCCCGTAGGAACTCTTCTGTCGTCTGTTCCGCAGCCCGTACGCCCGTCGTTCGCTCGATGTAGCGGCGCACGACACCGGTGAGTTCCACGTAAAACAATTTCACGTCCGTGGCAGCCAGATTCTGTTCAATCAGTCGCTCGAGTTCGAGATAGGCCATTTCAATCGGCGACAGTTGCAATTCGACAGGACTGTGTTGTCGTCGCAACCACAACCAGGCCAGCGCTGCCACAGCGAGCGCGGCGGCACAACCGCCAGCAAGCCACCACATAGCGTGACTTGCGGATTCCGGCAACTCAACCGGCCCGGACGCCGGTCGTAAATCTGCCAGCGACGGAACATCGTCCCCGAGAACCGTCGAAACGTCAATCGTTAACGCCTCGGTTTCGACGCTGTGCACTTTGCCGTCACCTTCCGCTCGTGTGTCGCGAAACGTAATCGTGATTGGCGCGATGGACAGCTTGCCAGCGCGAGTCGGTTCGAGTGTGTAAACTTGCCGGACGATTTGTCGATTTCCGCTGATTTCCGGCAGTGGCTCGCGAAAATCGCGAATCAGGAAGTCTCCCAACGCTTCACCAAATGGCGGCCTGTTAAACTCCACGTCTTGTTCGGAATCAATCGTGACCACCAACGTGGGCTCGTCGGAAAGTCGAGCGTTTTTTGGATCTACTTCGACGGTGACTCGCAGCGGCCCACGCTCGACCCGCGAACGAACAACGTTGTCCGTTTTGGAATCCGATGACCCGCCATCGGAAGGAACGGACTTGTCACGGCAGCCAGTTAGAAGTCCGGCAGCGAACAGAGTAATGAGGATTGTCCTGATAAATCGCATGGTTAATGGCAATGACCAAGTTTAAATGACTAATGACAAAATCATCGGGCTGCGGATTTCATCATTCTTTCGTCATTAGATATTAGTCATTCTTCGCTTGCCCTTCTTGTCCGCCTTGCACTGTTTCAACCTGCCGAATCCGCACGTTATAGCGAACCATCAGATCCCGGTAGAGTTTATCGGACAGCTCCCTCCGTTTCCGAGATTGATAGTCCGCTTCGACTCGCCAGCGGATCGTCGACAATGGCGGTGTGCGGGCCGGCGCTTTGCTGTCGCATAGTACAAGAAACCGCATGCCTCCGTGAACATGAGGTTCGCGAGTCCACTCGCCGGGTGACAGCTTGAACAACGTATCCGTATCGCCCAACTTCGGGTCCGAGCGACCAAGTACGATGTGGTGCGGCGCCTGTGTTTGTTTCGAATCGGCCTCGCCTATTCGTCCAGACGCCAGCAATCTGAATTCGTTGGATGATGTGATCCTTTTTCGAACTACTTGTACGTCTTGTTGCTCGTCCAGTTCCAGCAGCACGACCGTCATCGTCTCTGGTTCTTCGTACTGTTTCTGATACGCCTTATAGTACGATTCGATGTCAACGTCCGTGGGGTGGACCTTTCCAAACTCGCGCGCCAAGAAACGATTGGCTAGCAGGTTCTCTTCCAAGAAGCGACGGGCTCGAAGAAACTCCTCATCGCGATCGAGCTGCATTTCACAGGCACGGCGGCTGAAGAGTTCCGTTTGCAGAACTTCCTCAAAAATCTGTCGCCGCACGGCAGGACTGGAGAACTGTTTGAGAAGGGCGTCTCGGTGTGCGACGTCTTGATGACCACTCTGGACCGACAGCATCTGATCGACGCGGCGCTCGATCATGCGATCCAGATCGGCTTCCGTGAACTCGTCTCCGGCAATCGTGGCCAGAACTGGCCCCTTACCCGTCTGCTCCGCGCCAAACTCGACGCGTCGTGACAACTCTCGCCCAACTTCACCGTAGCGACCGAGCCGGCGCAGACAATCAATAATCAACGGACCAATCTTCGTTTTCAAGTCCGAGTCGTCGACTGCTGCCTGCTCGGCCTGCACCAGTGCCGTAACGGCCTGATTGAAATCATCGGCCTGAATCGCAAGTTTACCGGCACGGTAGAGGATCTCCGCCCGCTGCGGATCGGTCGGATTGGCGCCCAGGTACGCATGCCAAATGCGAGCCGCTTCGGCGTACAGGCTACGCTCTTCCAATGCGATAGCGGCCGCTTTCAGTTCATCGGCTGAACTGCCGGAAACGGAGGGCACCCTCGAAATACCGTCCGCTCGCAACCAGAACGCGATCAAACCGCCGACAATCAACAATTGCAAACACAATAATGACCAGAGCCAACCCCGCGGAACACCGTTAGCTTTCGGAGTCAACCGCTTTGGCGGCTCGCCCAAGGACAGGATTGGTTCTTCTTGACCAGTCATATTGCTTCTTGTAATGACTAATGAAGTTCGTCATTCAAATTACCGAAACCGTTTTTCTCTGGCATCGAAGAACCGCCGCAAACTTGTAGCGAATGGTTCGCTTGTACTGATCGCCAGTTCATCGACTCCCACCTTTTTCAAATCATTGGAGAGCCCGGTATCGCGCTGGGATGCTCGTGACTCGAACAATTGCCGAACTCGCAGATGACGCGTGTCGACTTCGACAATCTCTCCCGTCTCCGCGTCCTGGAATGAAATGAACCCGACGTCCGGCAACCGTCGCTCACGCGGATCGGTTACGGTGATGGCGATCAGGTCGTGTCGCTTGTTCGAAATCGCCAGGGTGTGCCGATCCGAGTCCGCTTGAAAATCACTGATTAAAAATACCACGGCACGGCGCCTTTGCACACAGTTCAGATAATCGAGCGCTTCGCCCAGATTCGTCTCACGCGCTACGGGGTCGGACGTAACCATTTCGCGAATCAACCGCAATACGTTAGATTTACCTTTGCGAGGGGGGAAGTAGCTCAGCACCTGATCGCAGAATAAGACCAATCCCACCTTGTCATTATTTCTCAGTGCTGAGAACATTAGCAGTGCCACCATCTCGACGATCAGGTCAAATTTGGACCGTTCAGTTGACCCGAAGGCTCCTGACGCCGAAACGTCGACCAAGAACAGTACCGTCAATTCCCGCTCTTCGCAAAACCTCTTGACGAACGGCGTGCCGGCCCGTGCAGTGACGTTCCAGTCGATCGTACGAATTTCGTCGCCCGGCTGGTACTCACGGACTTCATCGAATTCCATGCCCCGACCGCGAAACACGCTCTTGTACTGTCCCGCCAAGAGATCATTCACAGATCGGTTGGCGACGATCTGAATGCGCTGCACACGCTTGAGGATTTCGGCAACAGATTGCATAGGTCATTAATTATTAAACTTTAGTCATTCCCCTACGGCACCGGTACGGTATCCAGAATCACCTTAATGATGTCTTCACTCGTTTTCTGTTCGGCTTCGGCTTCATAAGTCAGAATGATGCGATGTCGCAGCACGTCGTAAGCGATGTCTTTGACATCCTGTGGCGTCACATAACCTCGGCCATTAAGAAAGGCGACTGCACGCGCTCCCTTGCCCAAGTAAATTGAGGCTCGCGGCGAGGCCCCGAAATCAATCAGTGCTGCCAAATCAGCCAGCTTGAATGCGGCTGGATCGCGAGTTGCCTGAACAACAGACAGTATGTAATTCTTCACCTGATCATCCGTGTAGATCAACTTGACGACGTCCTGCATACCAAAGATTTCCTGCAACCCGAGGACTGCTTGAATCGGGCGAGATGTCTCATCCAACGCAAGGTCCAAGACCTTGCGCTCCTCGTCAAGTTTAGGATACGTAATTCTGACTTTCAGCATAAATCGATCAACCTGGGCTTCCGGCAGAGGATAAGTTCCCTCCTGCTCGATTGGATTCTGCGTGGCCATCACAAGAAACGGGCTCTCCAGCGGATATGTCTCATCTCCGATAGTCACCTGATGCTCCTGCATCGCTTCTAGTAAGGCCGATTGCACCTTGGACGGAGCTCGATTGATCTCGTCTGCCAGCACGAAATTTGCAAAAACGGGCCCTTTCCGCGTCTTGAAACTTCCATCAGCAGGCACATAAATCATCGTCCCGACTAAGTCAGCGGGAAGCAGATCGGGTGTGAATTGGATTCGCTGAAAACTGGTCGAGAGTGCTTGTGCCAAAGCATTAATGGCTGTCGTCTTCGCCAATCCTGGCACGCCTTCCAACAGAACGTGGCCGTTGGTTAAAACGCCGACCAACAGGCGAGACAACATCTCTTCCTGTCCCACTACGGCCTTGGCAAGTTCAGAATTTAGACGATGAACAAGCTCCGACTGCTCCGCAACTTTATCTTTGACTTGATGAACATCCACTTGCATTGGTATCGCGACTCCGCACTCTATGAATTTGCAATGATAGACGAGTTCCTTCTAAAATTTGTTTCAATTTCCCTCTTGAAAGTCAAGTGCATTTGTCGTCGCTCAGAGGCTGAAGCATCCTATTTGGCACACGGCAGGTGCATGAAGCCGATAACCTGCTCGATCCGAATGCTGAAAGCACGGTATTTGAATCGCTCGGGGCAATGACACGTCACACACATTCGGTGCGTCGGTTCGCGAGACATCGTTGTCGACTTGACGACTCTCCACCGTTACTCTAGTTTTTCGGCTTGGTCTGGAAAAGTACGAACTACGGACTACGTATCAAATCAGGATGACAAATGACTAATCTGATCCTTGCTCACGGTGGCCTTGCGGAACCAGTCAATCAAACTGTTGCTGACGATGAGGTCGCAAGCTTGAAGGCCGAAGCGACCAATCTGCCGCAAGTACCCGTTTCGGCAGCGAATTTGTCTTCGGTTTATCGTTTTGGTGATGGCACGCTCAGTCCGCTGACAGGGCCGATGGATTGCAAGGTCTACAACCGAGTTCTCGACGAAGCTGTGATCGAACATAACGGAAAACAGTATGCGTGGACCATCCCCATCTCGCTGCCGGTGAGCGCTGAGCTGGCCGGTTCCCTATCGGTTGATCAAACGGTCGCGCTGACCAATCCCGATGGTGAAGTCGTCGCTACGTTGACCGTCACCGATATCTTTGTCTGGGACAAACAGAAATACCTGCAAACGGTGTATCAAACCCAGCGGACGGATCACCCCGGCGGCGACATGGTGCTAAAAAACGACGGCGAAGAGACGCATCTATTGGGAGGAGTAGTCCGCGTTCTGCCGCAGCCAAAACATCCCAGCTTTGGCCAATATGTCCGGACTCCGCGCGAAGTGCGTGATCTGTTGCATGAGAAAAACTGGAACGCTGTCGTCGCATTCCAGACACGCAATCCACTACACCGCGCCCATGAATACGCGCTCGTTTACGGTTTGGAAAAACTCATGCGTGACGGCTTTAACGCCGGAGCCGTCCTGAATCCACTGATCGGTGAGACGAAGGGCGATGATGTCAGTGCCGAGATTCGTATGCACACTTATGAAGCGCTTATCAACGACCGAGCCATCGGTGACGGCGACAGCGATCCCGACCTGTGGCAAAGGCGGGGTGAGAGCGTTTCTGACCGGGTCTTGTTGTTAGGCCTGGACATCAAGATGTTCTATGGTGGCCCCAACGAGGCGGTAATGCACGCTATTTACCGGCAGAACATGGGTTACACGCATATCGTTATTGGACGCAAACACGCCGACGCTCCGTATCACGACGGCACTCCCATCTGGGGAGATTTCGACGCTCAAGAGGTCTTCAATAACCTCGCCGGCGATTTACAGATCCAGCCAATCAACGTCGGTTTCGCGGCATTTTATGAATCGCTGGGCCGAGTCGACCTGATGGAAAATCACGCCGACAAGAAATCGGTTTTTATTTCAGGCAAGGACGTCCGCGCTTCGCTCGAACGAGGCGAAATGGTTGACCCGCGCATCATGCGGGAAAGCACGTCCAAAATACTCGCTGAAGCGATGAAACAGTAACTGACGTGGATGCGAGATGGAAAAACTCAATTGATTAACGTCTGCGTTCGGAACATAACTGGATTTGTTATACGCATCTTGTTGCAACTTGCGTCAGGCTCGCCCCGCTGAAGCTTAACTGGGTCTTGGCATGTTCCAACTCCCAGACCTCTATCGGCCTAGCCTTTCGGGTTCTGACCCTGTAGCCCAGCCATTTCTGTGCCGTACGGGCAAGACACGGTACCCCAAGCCATCGGTCTGAGATTCTGGGTCATTGGACAGACGCCAAGCCCCAGACCTCAACAGGACGCTCGCATGTGTGTCTATCAACAAGACGGAGTCTTTATCCACTCTACTATGGCTTTATATGGACGCAATTGATGCCATATGCCTGGCTGGATTCGCGTGCGCGATACGAATGTATATAATTTTAAATGACTAAGAATTGTTTGAGGCTATGTGTGGCTGGCGACGCCGTAAACGGCAGTCACCCCTCTGAGGTTCTCCCACCAGATGCGCTTGATCGACTCAACTTTTTGATCTCAACCGTCATAGAAACTTTACAGCTACTCTTCCCCCTTGTTTAAACCCAGCAGACGATTCATTCGAACGCCCTTCCATAGAGATCGTCTGGATTATGAAGTACTGAAATTGAAATAACTTGCGGTGCAGCCAAGTAGGTCGGCCTTTCCAAGCCGACTGTGAAGGCTTGGCAAGACTGCGAGACTACAATCCAAGAGTCAGAAATCACACATTCGCCTGTCTCTGCTTCGCGCAGGGTGGGCAACACCCACCCTGCAACTGCGTGATTAGCCATTCAATCGTCGCGGAATCCGGAAAATCGGAATAATCGCAAAAGTCGCTTGCGCCGCTTGTCGATAAAGCACGTACGCGTGTGTTAACTTCACTTGAATCGCGTTCTGTGATCGAGTTTCTCACGGCAATTCAGCTATGGCACGTTTGCTTCTTACATTCTGCAGTACAGTTCTACTGCTCAGCCAAACTGGGTGTAGCAATTGCCAACGCGTATGTGATTCTTCATGTAATCTTGTAAATGAGAATCCACAGCCTGTTTGTCGATGCGAGCAACCCGTCAGCGATACCGACTCGTCGGAATCATCATCACTCTATCCGCCAGCGTCGCGCCGATCGGATACTCGGGAAAATGTCACTTTGGTCAATCAGCCATCTGATGCGACGGTGAAAAACATCTCCTGCTCGAAGAATAGCGACGGGTTCTCTAGTTCCACCACGCATTCAAAATTCGTCTCACAGACTGCGTACAGCGCAGAAAGCATCACGCTTGTTCGCAAACCTATAATAAGCTCCAACTCTGCAGCGTGCGACACTTTGAACAAACAGCAGACCGTCAAGTCACATTCGGAACCGGTGTGCAAACGACTTTCTGCGGCTCACAGTCTCGACACTTGTGATCACAATCAAGTGGCCACTGAAACTAGCTCGAAAAAGGATCGTGTGGAACCAACTGCATTGAGCCAGGTCGTCGCTCAAGATCCTGAAGGCCAGATCGCCAAGGATTGTTTGTCGCTCAACAATGTTAGGGATGCGGAAAAAAACGCTCGCTGCCTTCTCTGGAAAGCGAAGATCGCAATCAAATGTGGTCAGATTGAAGATGCCCAGTGCTTGACCAATCAAGCACAGAAACTCAATCTGTGCTATGGACTCTTCAATGACCGGCCGGAACTCATTCAGAACGACATCGATCGCATTCGAGCGGGCCAACCTGAAAAACCGAAAGACTGACCCAACTATTTTAACCTTCAAATCGGCGGAATATGACGATGTTAACAGCTGCATCCTCATTGATCTGTCGAACACTTTTTCGGTGTGGACGGGTTCGCTTTGCTTCACATTACCCTTACGTCTCCCACCATCTTGAGATCTAGGTATCCAATTTGGAAATTTCTCGGCGCACATTTTTACATACATCGGCAACCGTAACGGCAGGTTTTTGCGGATTGCGCAATCTTGTCGAGGCATCGACGGCCGACCGATCAGACAACGGCTTAGTGGCCACCGGCTATGGTCCACTCGATCCAGACCCAGCTGGACTTCTCGACCTTCCCAAAGGGTTTCGTTATTCCATCATCAGCCGTGCGGGTGAGCGAATGGACGATGGCCTGCTATTGCCGTGGTCACCCGACGGTATGGCGACATTCTCAGGCCCGAACGGTCTGACGATTTTGATCCGCAATCACGAGTCGATTCCCTGCGTACGAGGACCTTGGGGCGAACAAAATAAGCTGCTGTGGCAAGTCGATACCGAAAAGGTCTACGATTTTGGCATGGGAAACACACCAGGCTGTGGCGGCACGACAACGGTCGTTTACGACACCAAGCGGCAAAAAGTCGTGCGACAGTTTCTTAGCCTTGCAGGCACTTGGCTGAACTGTGCTGGCGGGCCGACTCCGTGGAACAGTTGGATCACTTGCGAAGAAATCTTCCAAAACAAAGGCTTCAGCATGGAGTATTCTGCCTGGGTCCAAAAGGATCACGGCTACACTTTTGAAGTTCCCGCAAGCGTTGAACCTGGCTTAGTCGATCCGGTTCCACTAAAGTCGATGGGCCGATTCCGGCACGAAGCCGTCGCCGTCAATCGTGAGTCGGGGATCGTGTACGAAACCGAGGACTGTGAGGATGGGTTATTGTACCGATTCACTCCCAACAGAGTGGGCCAACTTGCGAAGGGCGGGAAGTTACAGGCGCTGAAAATCAAGGATCAGTCAAGTGTCGATACCCGAAATTGGGACAAGACGGAACAACTCCAAGTCGGCCAGATGCTCGCGGTCGAGTGGATCGATCTAGAAGACGTCGATTCGCAGAATGACGATTTGCGCGCTCGTGGATTCGGCGCAGGTGCTGCTCGATTCGCTCGTGGCGAAGGAATTTGGGCCGGTCACCGTGAAGTATATTTCGCGTGCACAAGTGGAGGAATATTAAAGAAAGGCCAGATTTGGCGCTATATTCCAAGTCCCTTCGAAGGCACATGCGACGAAAGCAATTCGCCAGCTAAG
>CAUZSN010000054.1:0-18129 GCA_963582345.1 Planctomycetota bacterium | reverse complement strand
AAGTAGTCATCCTTCAATCCTGAAGCGAATCGAATGAGCACGGCTGCGAGTTCTTATTGGTCTAGCGGTTTCCCAACGAATCAATCTCAAAAGAAAAATGAATTGGAAACTGTCGAATGTTTTCTGTGTGGTAGTAGAGATTTCGATATGGTTGCTATTAGTTTGGATGTATGGACCGATCGTACTAAACAGGTTGACTCGATCCGAGTCTTGGCCGAGAAACTAAGCGATCAAACGCTAAACCGTACTAGGAGTTCATCACCGTCTTGGACGACGTAGTCCTTTCCTTCGATATAGTGCAAGCCAGCGGCTTTTACGTCGCGTTCGGAACCGAGTCGCAACAGATCTAGAGAAGAAATTACTTCCACTCGAATGAAGCCACGGGCCAAGTCACTGTGGATTGAACCGGCGGCCGCCAATGCCGTCGAGCCGCGGTTTAACAGCCAAGAATGCACTTCGTTTTCGTGGCAAGTGTAAAAAACAATCTGTTCGGTTACTTCGAAGATGGACTTTAACAGTCGGTCGCGACTTGGCTCGCTTAAACCCATTTCGGCGGCGTATTCCGCGCGTTCCTCTTCTGCTAGTGCTTGTACTTCCAGTTCCAAACCGAATGGCGCTGCGACAACATGGTAGCCTTGATCTCGAAGTGCACGTACGATCGAGTCGTCGTCAGTCGATTCGGCCGTATTCAGGATGATCAGTCTCTGCTTTTTTGTCAGCAGGGAAAATGATCTAATAATTTTATCCTGCAATTCACTTAATTCAACTTCTTGAAGCGTGCGGCGATTGTGCAAAGTCGCTTCAATTGGTTCCAAGGCTGCCAATTCGGCCTGTAAATCGTCTCGATCGGGGCGTGGTTTCGTAACGGCCTTTCTCAATCGAGAAATTCGATTGCTGACGACCTGAAAATCTGCCGCGACCAGCTCGTCTTCGAATGTATTCACTTCAGCGAGTACATCGCAGTCGGAAAATTCGCCGATTACGTGGACCAAGGCATTGGCTTCGCGAATGATGGCCAGCCGCTGAGCGTTGCCGTCTTGCTGCTTCCGGCTTATGCCTGGTGTATCAAACAACTCGATCTTGGCAGGAACAATCTTTTTGGGCTGATAGAGTTCTACAAGGCGTTCGAAGCGAATATCGGGAATCGTCGCGACACCGATTTGGCCGGTGTGTGATTTCGAAGCATCCGGTTTCACTCCAGTTAGCAATTCGAAAACTGTGCTTTTTCCGCTGCCTTGATAACCAACGAGTCCTATTCTCATCTTCGTAATCACGAGAACAATTGGCCAAAGCCAACTGGCTAAAAGGCGTTCTGATAATGCTTAATTAGCGGTTGATTCGACCTTTCGGGCCAAAGGATCGAAACAACGTCAAATCGTGCTCATTGCTCAAGCAGATTGTGTCTCTTCAAATACGCCAAGGCCAGGCGAGTCAGTGTTTTTTGAGCGCGATGGCTTCGACTGGCAGTCTAGCTACGTTCGAGCAGCAAGTTTTCACTTCGACGAAGACGATACAATCGCCGTCCGCACAGATTAGGTTAATTTTACCCCCCCACAGAATGTAATACTGGCGAGCAAAGACTCTGTCTCCTTGCCTTTGCGTAAACCGTGCCGCAATGCGTTCGTTTTAGTTCCTCAGGAGTTTCGCCAGCAGCCCTCGCATAGGCGTTCTCGTAAATCACCAGATGGAAAGGCAGGACGTTGACCGGCTGATCAACGCACAAATAATGTAAACAGTGGGTGGCTGGAGTCGATTATTCATTTGTGTTTCCGGAGTCCACATTTTTGCGGCGTTCAGTGAGTCGAGTTGCCTTGCCAACGCGGTCACGCAAATAAAACAGTTTTGCGCGGCGAACACGCCCGTGTCGCTTGACAACAAGTTCTGCGATTTTTGGCGTATGAACCGGAAAGGTCCGTTCGACGCCTTCGCCCGCAACGATCCGACGGACCGTGAATGTTTCGCGTGTTCCGCTACCGCGACGAGCGATCACGGTTCCGCTGAATACTTGAATCCGTTCCTTATCGCCTTCCAAAATACGCTGATGGACATCGACGGTATCGCCGACCTCGAAGGTCAACGGATTTTCACGAAGGTGCGGTTCCTCGGCAACTTTCAAAAGTTCATACATCGCAATATTTCCTTACCGACAATTCTTGATTTTTAATTCGAAAATGCGACAACCGGAAACTGAAAATCAAAATAAATATCAAAAAATTAATTTGGCAAATCTGTCAGAAATTCCGTGCGTCGCTGCCGAGTACGCTGTAGGCTTTGCTGGTGTTTCCAACGAGAAATTTTCTCGTGATCTCCGCTCAATAACACATCAGGGACTTTCATCCCGCGATATTCGCGTGGTCGAGTGAATTGAGGGTGTTCTAACAGCCCCGATTTGGAAAACGATTCATACTTGTTGCTTGTCTCGCCACCCAGGACTCCTGGAATTAAGCGGATAACCGAGTCAATGACCATCATGGCGGGGACTTCGCCGCCATTGCAGATGAAATCGCCCACGGAAATCTCTAACGGTTTCAGGCCGATCCGAATTCGTTCGTCGAATCCCTCGTATTTTCCGCACAGCAATACCAGACGGCGATTTTCTACCAACTCCGCGACCTGACATTGATCGAGCGTTTGACCTTGTGGGGTTAACATCACGAGTCGTCCGGGTTCGGGACCGTCGGCCTGCACAGCTTCAACACAATCGTATACGGGTTGGCAACAGATCAGCATTCCGGGTCCGCCGCCGAAAGGCCTGTCGTCGACCGACTTTCGCGTGTCCGTTGCCCAATCACGAATATTCCACAGCTTGACCGTGACCAAATTGCGGTCGATGGCCGCCTTTAACAAGCTTTGTTGAAGGTAGCCGTCGAAAATTTCAGGGAAAAGCGCCAGGACATCAAATCGCATGGGATGACTACAAATTCAAAATTTCGAAGGTCCAATTCCTAATACGGAATAAAATTGCAGGAACCCGTCTTGCCGGCGAATCAGGTTGACTTAATTTCGACGTCATGGAACCCTACTCATACTCAAAACGGCGATACAAATAACGAGCTTCTAATCGTCACCACTTTTTTCACCGAGTTCGCTCGATGCGTCGTCTGCCTGAGCCTCTTCTGAAGTCGCTTCTAAGGCCACCGTACCATCGCTTTCGGCTTCAGTTGTGCTCGCCTCTTCTTCCGCTGGTTCCGGCAACGGCGGCTCTTTCGGCGGAGTCATCGGGGGTGGTTCTTTGGTCTCGCCAAAGTCGTTTGTCTTTACTTTCTTGATCAGCACGGCCACTTTATCAGAGGGCAGTGCACCAACCGACATCCAGTAGTCGATTCGCTCCATGTCCAATTTGACTCGCGCGGATTTGTCTTTCACCATTGGGTCGTAGTATCCGACATCCTCGATCGTTTTCCCGTCGCGAGGTGATCGTGAATCCATGACGGAAACACGAAAGAACGGACGATGCCGGCGTCCCAACTTTTTTAGGCGAATTCGAACAGCCACAGATATCTCCTTATCACTGGTTTATTGACTCTCGGGATTGTGACCAAACCGTATTCTGCCGGTCTATCACGGGCTGATAGGGTATGCGGCCTACTTACCCACTTCTATTTTCTTCGATTTCGTTTTTTTACCTTTCTGACGTCTTTGCGCTGTTTCTTTTTTCGTTCCCTGGCCTTTAGGGCGTCGAGCGGACCTCGCTTGCTGCGTTGCTTCTCCCTTTGAATTCTTGCGCCAGGGTTCAGCATTCCACCGTCGGCCAAGTCCTTGACCGCACGCATTCGATCGCCGACTCCCATTCCGGCCATTTTTTGCATCATACCTGACATGGCCTGAAACTGCTTCAACAAATTGTTTACATCGGCCGTTTCGGTGCCACTTCCGCTTGCGATGCGGTTGCGGCGGCTGCGGTCGATTTTTTCAGGATTCAACCGCTCGTCAAGAGTCATCGAATTAATAATGCCCTCGAGGTGTCGCAAATCCTCCTCTGGATTCTCCAAGTCCGGATTGTCATCGACCATGCTGCCCACGCCAGGAATCATTTTCATAATTTCCCGCATTGGTCCGAGTTTTCGAATCTGACGCATTTGCTTTTGGAAGTCATCGAGCGAGAACTTGCCCTCCAGCATCTTTTGCTGCTGAGCTAGCGATTCGTCGGCATCGAATTCCCGTTGAGCACGTTCAACTAGCGATACAACGTCGCCCATTCCCAAAAGGCGGCCTGCCATGCGATCCGGGTGGAATTCTTCTATTCGGTCCAACTGCTCACCGACGCCGATGAATTTGATCGGCACGCCGGTAACCGCTTTGACCGACAGTGCCGCCCCGCCACGGGTGTCGCCGTCTAGTTTCGTCAGGATCACACCATCGATTTCCAACGCTTCGTTGAATGCTTTGGCGCTATTGACGGCGTCTTGACCGGTCATGGCGTCGCAGACCAGCAACACTTGGTGTGGCATGATCTTACTGTCAATCAACTCCAACTCGGCCATCAACTCATCGTCCACGTGCAGACGCCCGGCGGTGTCGAGAATCACGACCGTGACCTCTTTGGCATCCTTTGCCGCGCGTAATCCATTCTTACAGACGCTGATTGGGCTGCTCGTGGGCGGCTCGGTGTAGACTGGGACGTCGATCTGTTCGCCGATAATCTTTAGCTGTTCGATAGCAGCCGGACGTTGTAAATCAGCGGCGACCAACAGGGGCTTCCAGCCCGATTCCTTCAGCATACGAGCTAGCTTGCCGCACGTGGTTGTCTTGCCGCTACCCTGCAGACCACACAACATGATGGTGGATATACCGTCGCGCCGCAGATGTAACGAGTGATCGACGGGACCCATCAGGTTAATCAATTCCTGGTGAACGATCCCGACGATTTGTTCGCTGGGCTTGATCGATTTCAAGACCTGTTCGCCGACTGCCTGTTCGGTCACGCGATCGATGAATTGTTGAGCGACCTCGTAGTTGACGTCTGCTTCCAGCAGCGCTTGGCGCACTTGACGTAAACCATCCCTGATATTCGATTCGTTCAGCCGGCCGCGATCGATGAACGACAGTGCGTCGGTCAGGCTTTTGGTGATGCTCTCGAACATGGTCTGTGTAAACTGTCAAAACTCGAAAATTTGAAACGAACCACGAATTGTAGATGACTATCAATTAGTTGACAACGGCAGCCATTTAGGATTCTCAATCTGGTATTGGTACAGTTCGGTTGTAGAACGGACTTTTCAGGTTGCCACATGCTGTAATCACTCTGCAAGGGCTGTCCCACAAGAAAAATATTGAATCGATGATGCTGCCGTCGATGCGTCTCTCCGAAGGAAAATAAGCAATGGTGCTCGGGAAATAATTTTCGGATTTGAGTGTCCGAAAAAGGTTCGCAGACAGAATCCAGAACACTCAAACCTCACATTTGCGAGGCCCCTTTGCTAAGATTAAACAATTCGGTCTCCACAAACGCACGATTAGAGAGTCTGTGTAATGAGCGATCGGCGGAACCTGTTCAATAAGATTTGGGATCTCCACGAGGTAGGCACACTGCCGTCTGGTCAAACGCAGCTCTTGATCGGACAGCACTTGATTCATGAAGTGACCAGTCCTCAGGCCTTCGCGATTCTGCGTGAACGGGGCCTGAACGTCATGTTTTCCGAACGTACGCTGGCAACCGTGGACCATATCGTCCCGACCATCAATCAGACTCGGCCGTTTGCCGACGATCTGGCGGAAGAAATGATGACTGTCATCGAGAGAAATTGCCACGAATTTGGCGTTATGCTATTGGATCTCGACGACGACCGGCAGGGGATTGTTCACGTGATCGGTCCGGAACTGGGAGTCACTCAGCCGGGTATCACGTTGGTTTGTGGAGATAGCCACACCAGCACACACGGAGCGTTTGGCTGCATCGCATTGGGAATTGGCACCAGTCAAATCGCTGACGTATTAGCAACTCAGACTTTGGCCCTGAACCGGCCGAAGGTGCGCCGCATCGAGGTCACCGGCCAATTGCAGCTCGGAGTATTCGCGAAAGACGCGATTCTGCACATCATTCGCACACTAGGGATTCGGAGCGGAGTCGGCTATGCGTACGAATATGCCGGCAGCGTCTTCGATGACATGTCGATGGAAGGACGGATGACCGTTTGCAATATGAGTATCGAAGGAGGAGCGCGATGTGGTTATGTCAATCCGGATCAGACGACGATCAATGACCTGCGCGGCCGCCCGCGCGCTCCGCAAGGTGAAGTGTTTGACCGGGCGACCGAATGGTGGTTAAGTCTGGCTTCCGGTCCCGATGCCGAATTCGACGACCACGTCGTGATCGATGGAACTGAAATTGAGCCAACGGTGACATGGGGAATCAACCCCGGTCAATCTGTTGCCGTCAACGAACGTATTCCAGCGATTTCCAGTTTTCCACAAGACGAACAAAGCGGCGTGTACGAGGCGCTGACCTTTATGGATCTTACAGAAGACCAACCAATTCGAGGCTTGGAAATCGACGTCGCCTTCATCGGTTCGTGCACCAATTCCCGGATCTCGGACCTGCGACAGGCAGCAGATATTGTCAAGGGGAACAAAGTGGCTGATCAGGTGCGTGCCTTGGTTGTGCCAGGATCGCAGCAAGTCCAATGTCAGGCCGAGCAGGAAGGGTTGGATCGGACCTTTACTGAAGCCGGATTCGAATGGCGTTCAGCCGGCTGCTCGATGTGTCTGGCGATGAATCCGGACAAATTAGTGGGTCGCGAAATCTGCGCGTCTTCAAGCAACCGCAATTTTAAAGGTCGCCAGGGCAGCCCGACTGGCCGCACGTTGTTGATGAGTCCGGCCATGGCCGCCGCCGCCGCGGTCAACGGCTGTGTTACGGACGTGCGAGAGATGTTAAAATCCGGTCCTGTCTTGTGAAGAACAAGTTCTGGAGTTGAAATAACCGTGCGAGCTATTGAACAAGTCGCAGGCACCGGCGTACCGCTGCTGTTGGATGACATTGACACCGACCGCATAATTCCTGCGCGATACTTGCGGTGCGTAACGTTTGACGGCCTGGGCGAGCACGCGTTCGAAGATGACCGGCGACAGGATCCAGATCATCCGTTCGACGATCCTCGTTTTCAAGGGTCTAGCATATTGCTTGTCGGTCGCAATTTCGGCTGCGGTTCGTCGCGCGAGCACGCACCTCAGTCACTGATTCGCTGGGGTATCAAAGCGATCGTGGGCGAATCGTTTGCCGAGATCTTCTTCGGCAACTGTACGTCGCTGGGTGTTCCGGCCGTGTGTGCCAACCGATCCGCTTTGGAAATGTTGTCTGATGCTGTTCAGGAGAATCCGAAACAGGAAATGATCGTCGATTTGGTGGCGAATCAGGTGCAATTTTCAGACGAATCGATCTCGTGCGAGATTCCGAAAAGTGCACGCTCGGTATTGCTGTCCGGCCAATGGGACTTTCTGTCGCAGCTCTTACAGGCTGAGGACCAGATTCGCGAAACGGCAGCCCAACTGCCGTATCTGACGAACTTCGCATGATGAACAAACCTGCATCCACCGCGACTCGGCGCGAGTTCTTGACCGGAAAGACAGTCAGAAGCGAGGCCCCACGTGAGGGCGAAGCGGCCGTGAACGCATCGCTTGTCAAACCGGAAGAACAAATTGAATCGGCGGCAGGCGATACGATTCGTCTAGAAACACGGGCCATGGCCTGCGATTTTGCGGTCATCATGAATCTCGGACCAGTCGAACAGGTCAAGGCCGCGTCGAACGCGTTAGAGCTGGTTCACCAACTGGAAGACCAGATGAGTGTATATCGCGAAGAGAGCGAGTTATCGCGTCTGAACAAACAAGCGGCCGAAGCGCCACTACCAGTGGAACAGCACCTTTTCGAAATGTTGCTAGAAGCTCGACGATTGTGCGTCGAAACCAATGGTGGATTCGATCCTACATCTGGCGTACTTGTTGAGCTATGGCGTCAATGTCGACAAGACGGACGGATTCCGACCGATCACGAAATCGCCGCAGTAAGCGAGCTAATCGATATCGACCACGTCCGGTTCAATGAAGAACAACACACAGTTGGCTTCGATCGTCGAGGCGTGGAATTGAGTCCAGGCGGTATTGGCAAAGGTTATGCCTTGGATCGGGCGGGTCAATTGTTGTTCGAACAAGGTGTCGACGATTGGTTGATTCACGGTGGCCACAGCAGTTTGCTGGCACGCGGCGATTACAACGAACAGGGCGGTTGGCCGGTCGGAATTCGCAATCCATTGTTTCCCGACGAGCGATTGGCGATGATCCAATTGAAAGACTGTGCTCTGTCGTCGAGCGGTTCAGGAGTGCAGTCCTTTCGACATAACGGTAAGCGGTATGGACATATACTGGATCCCCGTTCCGGATGGCCCGCCGAAGGAATGCTATCGGTTACCGTGGTGGCTCGGACGGCTGCACAGGCCGATGCGTTGTCAACGGCCTTCTTCGTAAACGGAGTCGAACAAGCCCAGCACTATTGCAATAATCGCGACGATGTCAGTGCACTGCTAATTCCTTCGCCTTATAAAGGCCGCAAATTGGAACCTGTTGTTTGTGGCAAAGCGGATGAGGTATTGTTTTTTTCTGAAAACGTTTAATGACAAGCGAAGCACCATTCAAGGCTATTGGAATGAGTTACCGTCATGGGACGCTGGCCGGATAACACTAAGTCGACATTGGTTACTTTCTTTCTGATGTTTGTTCTCTTTCCTTTGCTGTGTGTGTTGGCGTGGTGGTTTATCTACCGATAACACACGTTTAGTCTTCAAAACGAAAGACCGTTTCTCGGAACAAGAGTTTCACCGAGATTAGGGCACTGACGTGACCCGATCGTCCAAAGCATCCTTGCTGATTATCTTTGCCACGGTCTTTATCGATTTGTTGGGCTTTGGGATCGTCCTGCCTCTTTTGCCGCGATATGCCAAACACTTTCAAGCCGACGGATACACGCTCGGACTGCTGATGGCATCGTTTTCGGCGATGCAGTTTTTGTTCGCGCCGATTTGGGGCCGAATGTCAGACCGCGTGGGACGACGACCGATTCTGATTTTTGGCCTTGCGGGGTCGACGGTCTTCTACGCGCTTTTCGGTATCGCCACATCGTTGGGTAACGACGGTCAGTTACTTGGTTTGGGGGCCTTGACGTGGCTGTTCATTGCTCGAATTGGCGCCGGCATCGCGGGAGCGACTATTTCGACCGCCCAAGCTTACATTGCCGACACCACCACTCCGTCGGAGCGCACCCGAGGTATGGCGCTAATCGGCGCTGCATTTGGGATCGGATTCACATTCGGTCCGTTGATCGGAGCGGCGTTTGTTTCAGCCGAACTGGGTGGTCCACCGAGTTCAGCGCCTGGGTACGTCGCCTCGGGATTGTCTGCAGTCGCCCTACTATCAGCCATTTTCGTGCTGCCTGAGTCGCTGCGGCCTAATTCTGTGCCCAGTACGCATCATTGGTTCGACGTCCAGATCCTCATTCGGACAATGACACGCCCGGCTCTCGGTTTAATCCTTTTCACAATATTTTTAACGACGTTTGCATTCGCTCAATTTGAGAGCACTCTGGCGCTGTTGACCGAACATCTTGGTCTGGCGGAACGGAACAACTTCTTCGTGTTTGCTTATGTCGGATTTATTCTGACTGTCAGTCAGGGATTGGTCCGCCGAGTGTTATGGAAGTTGGGCGAGTTGCGAATGGGAGCACTGGGAGCATTCCTGATGGCACTTGGATTAGGTCTGATTGCGCTTTCCAGCCAACAAGAATCGTGCCGGTTGCTCTATGCGGTGTTGCCAATCAGTGTCCTTGGCTCGGCTGCGTTGACGCCGGCTCTTCAATCGCTGTTGTCACAGCGCAGCTCCGCATCGGCACAGGGAGCGATGCTCGGCCTGGGACAAAGCATGTCAGCAATGGCCCGCATTCTGGGTCCGGTGGCCGGAATGATGCTCTACGAACGAGACGTTACCTATCCTTATTGGGGTGGAGCCGCGTTGATGGCCGCAGGAATCGTCTTGATGATATTGCTACGAATCGCATGGTCTTCTGCGGAAGATGCAGATGAAATGGTCAAGCCAGAAGACGTGTGAAGCCAACGTGTCTCACTCCACTCGATTCATGCGACGTGTACTGAATCCGGCGCAGTCTTCAATTAATATTTCACAGTCACAATTGAAAACGGCTTCCAGGTACAGCCGGTGGGCTGGCCGATCATCACGAAGCAGAAAAAATTGGTCGGTCGAGCCGCCTCCACGGACGGTTGGAATCCGTACTTGAGTGCTACAGCGTGGGCATCATCTTACGAATGCGTCACAACCACAATTGACAGAGACGAGGATGCAAATATTACAGTACTTCATGTGGACACCGACAAATAGGCTAGGCTGTTTGGGTTCCGATTCTGCCTGAGTTATCTCGACATCCATGCCCTCAGGTCCAAACGGATGTGTGCTGGAGGTGATCGTAAAATCCGGGAGGCGGTGTATGACAAACCAACCCTTCAAATCAAGCTCGTTTGACACGCATCGCCGAAATTACCAATTGTCGTCAAGTCAGAGACGCGATAGAATCCTGCCGAGTGTCACGCTTTCGGGGTTCCGGAAGGGAATTCGATATGACGATTGAAATTGCATTTTCGCGCGATCCGGAGTTCACGAAACTCTTGGGGCGGCGAACTGACGTAGATTTGACTTATGCTGCTCTGGAATTAGCACGCGATGCCTACCCCAGTCTCGATTTCAACCAGACGCTTGGCTGGATCAATGCCCGCCGGGCCGAGCTGGCAGGTCCTGTCGCACGGGCAAAATCTGAAATCGATGCCCTGCGTGAGTTGGCATGTTGTCTGGGCGAGACTCACGGCATCGCCGGCGATCAAGGTGCGTATGAACGGGCTGACAGTAGCTATTTGAACCGAGTGATCGAGACGAAACGTGGAATCCCGATTAGCCTTTCGGTGCTCTACATAGCAGTGGCTCAGTCATTGGGCCTGGAGTTGCAAGGCGTCGGCGCGCCAATGCACTTTTTAACACGTCTTGAATCATGCGAAGAACCGATGTTCCTGGATGCATTCTCACACGGTCGCATTCTGACACTGGATGAATGCGTCCAGTGGTTGCAGTCGATCACCGGTATGTCGACTGAGCAAGTCACGTCGAGATTGCAGCCTGTGAGTTCGCGACCGATTATCATCCGCATGCTTACCAATTTAAAATCGCTGTACACGCAGCAGGAAGACTGGGCAGCTGCCTGTGGTGTACAACAACGTCTGACGGCGCTTCTTCCAACTTCGTACCTGGAACGACGCGATTTGGGGATCATCGCTCTGCACGCGAATCGTCCCGGCCAAGCGATCGATGTGCTTCAGACCTGTCTAAAAACCTGTCCGTCCGGCGACGCTGATGTCTTGAAACACCATATCTGCGAAGCACAGACGCAGTTAGCGCACTGGAATTGAGGACTAGGACGATCAGGCGGCAAGATGTTCGTTCGCCTGAACATTTTGACGACACCTTCCCATACCGTTCACGCGTGCGTAGACGTCATCCAAGATCCAGTGAAACAGGATTAGGTGGATCGATTCTACCAAGCCCATGTCGTCCAGCGGCACGTGTAGGCTATTCTTCGCCAGCATTCGCAGTGTGCCGCCATCGAAACCCGTGACGCCCCACGTTTTTAAATGATGCTTGTTCGCCCATTGGACGGCACTTAGTACATTGGCACTATTGCCACTGCCGCTAATGGCGATCAATACGTCGTCCGGCGACGCCAGATTTTTCAACTGTTCGACGAAGATTCGGTCGAACCCTTCGTCGTTTCCCCAAGCCAGGATGTACGGCGTGTTGTCCGTCAGGCTGAGCACCCGCAGCCGTTTGACGCTATCGTTGTTGAAATCTTTTCGACTCAAGGTGCTCTTGCCCAAGTCTTCGCAGAAGTGAGACGAATTCGAACCACTGCCGCCATTGCCGCAAAGGAACACAAATCGACTGTCTTCGTAGGCAGCATAGATTTCGTCGCTCAGACCTTGGGTCTGCGACACATCCAACCCATCAAATGCCTGGCCGCACCGATCCAGATACTGTCGAGCCGTGAGTTCCGTTCCTAACATATTGCGCGAACCTTTGTTTTTTCGATTGGAACAAGTTGGTCGCGGTTTGTAGCTGAAAGCCGTCCTAGCCGGCAAGACCAACAGTCTCGCTCAGCGGTGTATCGCTGTGATCGCCAGTTTCGCCGAGGAGCAAGACACTGAAGAGACTACTTTGGCATACAAACTTGCAGGGATGAGCCAAATCAGTTGAATGGCCAACTCATTTGCCTTCGACGAGGGGCAGCGCGGACGCATTCGTTCTAAACGAACGGACAAAACACCACACCATCTTGATCGCCAGCAACGACACGACTAGCAAACCAAGTCCCGTAACCAAATGTATTGGTTCGGAAAAATAGTGTTGGAGATTGTAGCCACCGCCATCTGCACCATGTCCTGGGTGCGCGGTCACGACCGAAGGTGTTACCGTACAAAGAAGGATGGCAGCGAACGATAATATCCTTCGCATTGTCTTTTCCCAAAGCGTTGAGCAACCAGTAGAGTAGGCGAGACTTCGCCAGCTTATGGCTAGTATGTCAGTTGTTCAAGGCTTTGACCAGTTGTTCTTCGAATTGACTGATTTGTCTTTATCCGCAGTTGACGACGTCGCACACCTAACCGCAGTGTTCATTCTGCCTGTTTCGTGATAAAATGACTTTGGCGAGGTGGATCAACGAATATTGAGCAACATAATTTATAAGGAATCATCATGAAACCGTGTCGGCGACGGAAGCAATCGTCGCGGTCGCGTGCCGAGTTGAGCCGCAGGAATTTTCTAGGCGGCATTGCAGCGGGCACGCTGGCCGGAGGGGTGTTGGGATGTAGCGATCAAAACGCTTTAGAGGCACCGTCCCAGCAGCCGGATGGCAAATCTAATATACGTGAGAACATTCGAATTCAGTCAGCAATCGCCGCTCCCGTCGGCGAGATGGTCATGCCCGGTCCGTTCCCGGGACGCGTCGTTGAAGTAGCCCATTCCGGCTCGGTCCGTGACGGGCGGCGCGATCCGGCGGCCGTCAAAGCGATGATCAAGCACGGCATGCAGCAGCTCGTTCCTGATGCTGAAAGCTTGGTCGATGCTTGGCGATATTTTTTCCAAAAGGGCGATCGCATTGGCATTAAGGTTGTTCCGGTGGGAATGGTTCCCAAACCCGGCGCCGATAGCAACAAAGCAGAGCTTTGTGTCGATCTCAAGCGACCGGGCCCGATATCCAGCTATGAGGTGGTCCATGAGGTCATCGATGGCCTAACATCTGCGGGGATAAGGACTGCGGACATCATCGTTTTTGACCGCTACCTCGACCAATTTATCCAGGCTGGCTACACCGAGATTTTGCCAGAAGGCATCAAATGGGAATGCTGTTCGTCCAAAGTCGACCATGCACAATTGGAGATAGATGGCCAGATCCGAGGCGATCGGCGCCAGAAGAACGTGGCTGGTTACGATCGCGACGTCTTCCGTGAATTGGCATTTTGCCAGCCACCAGAGTACCACGACCCTAAGGACGATCGTCGTTTTCGCTCACACCTTACGAAAATTGTTACCAAGAAAGTTGACAAGGTTATTTCGGTCCCCGTGCTGAAAGACCATCGATCGGCCGGCATAACGTTTGCGCTCAAAAATATGTCGCACGGTCTTGTTAACAACGTAGCCCGCAGCCACATGTTGCTTCCGGGAAGCCCCGACGCACTCGGAACGACGATGAATCATTGTCAGACGTTCATTCCCGCAGCGGTCTCGTTACCCCCAACGCGGCAGAAATGTGTCCTTCAGATTCTCGATGGATTGGTTGGCGCCTACGAGGGCGGACCGGGCGCTTGGAACCGGACCTTTGCCACTTGGGAGTACAAATCGCTGCTGTTTGCAACCGATCCCGTCGCTCTGGACCGTGTGGGCTGGGAGATTGTCGACGCCAAGCGAGCTCAGGAAGGCTGGCCAGCTGTTGCGCGTATGGGGCTGGACGGTGAAAGTCGAATCAAACCCGAGATCATCGATGACTCTGGGCGTCCGTACCCCGAGCAATTTCATATCCGTCAGCCACAACATGTGCCGTTGGCGGCACTTTTAGGTCTCGGTGTCTTTGATAAGGATGAGATCGACCACCAGAGGTTCGAGATCGCCTAGCATTCGTAAATCTTCGCACTCATTCGTCGGTTTGTAGACTAACGCGGCACAGAAATGTTTCAGTGTTGTGTGTTCTAGTCGGTTGTCACGGGCACGCTTGTTACACAAAGTTTTCGTCTTCTAAAGACAGGTGTTTTCCAATAACTCCCTGCCGGAATCGCCTGTTAAACGCAACTTCGAAACTTGTGCAGCGGGCTGGTATCCACCGTACACATTGCAGGCTATCCCTTTGAGGCTGTCAATTCGTCGTCAGTCTCTGGCACCTCGTCGCTTTCGGGATCGAACCATTCCGGTTTGAACTCGATGCGCTGCTGTCGGCGGATCGCAAGATTTGAGGTTAGGCTAATGACGGCATTGGCCAGCGCGACCGTTGGCACACAGCGTGGCTGGTTCTCTGGAGCTGGATTGCGGATGCACCAGGCGAGATGCTCCATTTCCTCACGGTAGCCATAGCTGGACTCTTCGGCCATTGTCGCCTGTGCTAATCCAGCAGCAGCTGGCGCCGGACTCTCGGATGTGTCCAACACGGGCTGCCCTGCGGATGCACCGGTGACGGTCACTCTCATCTCGGGCGGTGCGGTGGTTTCTCCCGGAGTTCGTTCCTTAAATAACATCACGTCCTGTTCACTCTCGACGAACATCGATCCGCGAGATCCCATGATCTGTTCGCCGTACTGCTCGATCGTGTTGGTGGTAATTGACGAGTAGCTGACTACCGTAACATCGTTGGTATTGCTGCCAGTATTCTTGCCCTGAGGATGATCGTAGCCGGGGAATTCGAAGGTCGCGAATACGTGGTCGTTTGCGTCGCGGTCATCTTCGAAAAAGTATTTTCCGCCCACACCGGTCACGGCTAGTGGGTGGACTTGGCCGAGAAAGATGCTGCAAGCGTCCAATTGATGGGTGCCCAATTCGGTCATCAAGCCACCACTAGTGCGTTCGTAAAGTCGCCATCGGCAGAGTTCTTCAAGCGAATTGTAGCCGTACTTTTTGAAGTTCATCCCCACATCTGAATCCGGGATCGGCTTTCGCCAATTATCGATAGATTGGACTTTGCCGCCCTTCTTCCATGGCCAAGTGTTATTGAGATGCCACAGCGCACGGATGTGGTGGATTTCACCAAGCAGGTTGTCTTCGATGAGCGAGAGAGCATTGTCGTAAAGCACGTTGTAGTGACGCTGATAGCCGACCGCCAAGTGCAATCCTGTTAGCTTGGCTTTGCGTGCCATTTTCTTACACTGTCCAACCTCCTTGGCCAGCAGTGTCTCACACAGTACGTGTTTACCGGCGTCTAACGCGTCAATCACAACCGGATAGTGCATGTGCAACGGCAATGCGATGACAACCATTTCGATGTCAGCATCTTGCAGCAGGCGTCGGTAGCTTTCATAAAAGCGAATCTCTTGTCGGAACTGATGTTCGTTCATGTCATATTTTCGCCTAAAGCCGAGGCGGTAGTTGCTATTCTCGTCACCAGACTTTGCCCGCTCGATCTGCGAGGGACGGATGTCACTGAAGGCGATGAATTGAACATAGTCTGGATTCGACTGGGAGAGCAGGAGATTGCCTTCATCTCCGGTTCCGATCAAACCAGCTCGTACCGGGTTGCCTCCCTGTTGGGAATAACCAAAGTAGAACGCTCCAGCTGCCGGCGCCGCCACCGCGGCTTTCAGGAGACTTCGTCGTGTGACTCCCAATGTATTGTAGAAATTATCCCGGCCGACTTGCTTTTGCTCGGGGGTCAGATGCATGGAGATTTCCTTAGCTAAGTTCCAGTTTTTTTCAACGCCGCTGTATCGTATCGTTCGACTTTTCTCGGATTACTTACTGGCCCGTAGTGTAAGCGAGGGAAATGCGGTCAAGCCTCTTGCTTGCGAGTTTTGAAGTTGTGTCGATTGTGTGATTGCGACAACATATTTATTTGAAGGCTCAAACCGTTGTGTAACAAGCGGATTTTTGAAACGTCGCTCGCGCGAGGTTTTGGCCTTCGATCAAGACGCTTCGCCTTTACGACCAGAACGCGCAATATCAAATCTTGTGCTTTGGGTTGCTACTGACAGCCAGTTTACAAAGTGTTTTTCGCAAGAATAGCTTCAACTCGTGGTGCCGATGGATGTCGCCATCAATTCAACTATGATTGTGAACAATCTGGACTAACCATCATCTGCGACGACAATAGACTGTTTTTTTTGGAAGATTCCAAGCAACGGCGCGGTCACGGCTGCTCGGACCAACACATCCAAGCCGGCCCAGCGGCCCGAGTTCGTTGACACCAGCAGCAGCAAGGCGAGCAACTCAACTAGGTTCTTATCCACATACAGATAATGCGACGTCCCTTCAGTCGCGGCCGTTAGTCCAGGTAAGGGTGGCATTGCAAGGTAGAACATCATTAGCATGGCCGCTCCTCCCAGCGCTGCGAGCCGGCTGAATAATCCAATAATCAAACAAGCTCCGCTCAGTATCAATCCCCAAATCACTAATTGGTCGATTATGTCGATCGTGCTTGCAGTTACCGGTAGATCACCTCGCTTATGTTGCTCGGGAGTCAGGAGACCGAGTAACTGAGCTTCTAAGTTTTCAGTAAGCCCAGCGACTTTACGGCGCAATAACTCACGATACGCGGTCAGTCGCTTTTGCTCACCCGTCGTTAGCGAGCCGGGAATAGCCATTAGATCTTGCGTATACTTTTTCACGATACTGCGCGTCTGAGGGTCGTTGTATAACTGGTCCTTCAGGCGTTGCTCGGCTAGTCGCGACTCGCCTTCGGCCGACTCGCGCTGGTCTGCATCGAGACGGTAGAATTGGTTGAAGCGATCCAGATGTTGCGACCATTGCTTCGTGATAACCGCTTCGTCGAATTCGGTTCGATGATCGTACTCACGGGCTAGCTCACGAAATAATTCGCGGAACGGACCCTCGGAACGCTCGAGATAGGGTTGGGCGGACCAGGGGTGATCGGACTCATGCGAATCCAGCTTGTACAAGCCTTCGTAGAGCAGATGCCAGCCGATGGCCAGTCGTAGTAGCACTAGAATAATTTTGGCAAAAGGCATGTAGCAGGAAATTGAATTCTTCACACGTGGTTCCAGGGCGATCGGTGGTGGAAGGTCGACAGGGGACGTTTTAGCGCGGTTTAATTAAGACTCAGAGCCCATTGGACAAACACCAACAGGAGACCATTATGAGTATGAAGCAACAAAGAGTCTGTCTCCTAGCTCGTACACGAACAAAGCGCAACCGTACGATTGATTTTTGCATTAATCCTATGGTTTTTCGAGTCCCAGATATCAGAATAATGATAGTCACAATAACTCTGCGAAACACATGGCTGATAAGTTATTGTGGTGCTGTTTGGCTAGAGCGGTTGAATTCGTTTTCAAAGAGAGGTAGTTTGAAAAAGCGTCTTAGCATGGAATGCGACATCCATTTGGTAAATCAAGATGTTTGGAGTTGCTTCACAATACACACAAATTGCCCTCAACGCAGACAATAGTTTTTGTTCGAGTTAGATCGGATTGCTCAAGTAGGATTGATTGGGTGATTGCAAACCGTGGGCGAGTACGAAACGTCCAAGTTCTTTTCTAGAAAATCTATTAGCTGATAGGACGACCCAATGAAACGAAGATACTTTGTGGTGCGTGCTTTGGTTGGACTAATGACCATAAGCCTTATAGCAGGCCAGCAAAGTGCGTCGGCCTTCGAAGGGAATGGAGAACCTCGTGTTCCCGGTCAAAGATATGAAGCCCTTGTTCCTGACACCTTAGACCTGGCCGAGCGAGCAGCATTTGCGCTGCACGTTTTGACGACTTACCCCGATCCTAAATGCGAATACGGCCTTGCCTGTGACCCTCACGGCGTTAAGCTCGGGACGAAGTTTGCAGAAGCTATACCCATGATGCGAGACATGAGCGGCAG
>CAUZSN010000053.1:0-18205 GCA_963582345.1 Planctomycetota bacterium | reverse complement strand
GATTTATCTTCGACGATTCCTGGTCAGCCTGCAAGAGACGTGGTCACAAGAGAAACAGCAAGCCGACACATTTGCGAATCGTCCAGGCCGGCTTGCAATTTAGTTGATTCGAACGATCATGGACGATTGCTTACAACCCTGTCAACTTCTCCAATGCGGCCTATCAATGGTGAACATCCGAAGGACACCATGAGCGCCTGGTTCGTCTACATCACCGCAAAGGATAAGCAGCAAGCATACGAGATTGGCCGAGCGTTGGTGGAAGAACGTTTGGTCGCTTGCGTGAATATCGTTGACGTCATGACGTCGATGTACTGGTGGCAAGACAAAGTCCAGGAAGACAACGAAGCCGTGTGCATCGCCAAAACAAGGCAGACCTTGATCGAACCACTGATTGAGCGAGTCAAACAGTTGCACAGCTACGAGTGCCCCTGTGTCATTGCATGGCCGATACAAGCTGCGAACGAAGCGTACCTAAAGTGGATTCGCGACGAAACGCACTAGTTCATCATCGATCATTGGGATGCCAATACCGATTTTGGCCACAACACATGGTTTGCGCAGTAACGCGTACGTTGTCTTTCTGTAAGATCCCTTGTGAATGGATCCTCGAACACATCCGCCGCCACAAAACGAATCCATAAAAATCACTTACGTAGATCCAGTCATTTTCTTCGACAATAACCACTAGATTACTTGCGCAGCGTTTTTCATCAGAAGTCAGCAAAATTTGGCGAGCATCGCGCCCGGCTCAGACTACGTACGACGATTGAACGCTATTTGCAGAGAACGTAGTTCAATTTATAATATGATGTGGTAAAGCTGAGTGCTGTGCAATTTGTCGAGGTGTGACTTTTGACAGGCGCGCCGCCCGTTTAATGTAACCTTATGGGGGCAAAACGGATTGTGACATCCGCCGAACCGCAGATGAAAAAGCAATACGCGGAATTTGATGAATTTGTCGATTACCAACTGGGGAAAACACAGGCCGGAATCAAGACCACGGATGTCCTGACGGCATTGGCTGCGATCGTGACGTTGGTTCTGAGTTATTTGTTGATTTTCGTGGTTCTCGACCATTGGGTTGTTACGGGTGGCTTCGGATACACGATGCGCGTATTGCTGCTTTCTGGAGTTGTCGTCATCGCTGTCGGGTGGTTGGCATGGAAGGTCGTGTTACCGTATTCCAAGAACGTGACCAAGCTGTTTGCCGCACGGACACTCGAAAATTCTACTCCAGAGCTGAAAAGCGGGCTGCTGAACTTGGTTGATTTGCAACGTGGGGAGCGCGAGGTCTCTAAACCCATACTGAATTCCATCGAGAAACAAGCCGCGATCGCATTATCGAAGATCGATGTCGATCAGTCGGTCGACCGACGGCCGTTGCTGTGGATGTCATATGCCATGTTGGTCGTGGTCGTATTGTCGTGCTTGTACACGGTCTTTTCGCCTAAAAAGATCTGGCCGTCAATCAAACGAGCTTTGTTCCCTGCATCAAACGTTTCGGTAGCGACCCGAACGCAGTTCTTGAACGTCGAGCCCGGCGATGCCGAACTGTTGGCGGGAACGCAAATGAACGTAACCGTTGATTTGCAGGGCGAGGTGCCTGAGTGGGTCGCACTGTTTTACACGACCGCCGATCATGGTCTCACCAATGAGCGAGTCGAACTGCGGCAATCTGAAGAGGATTTCCCGCGGTATCGAGGTGTCGTAACCGGTGAAAACGGCCGCGGAATCCTGCAGGATCTGACCTACCACATCGTCGCCGGCGATGCCAAAACACACGACTACAAAGTCAGGGTGAACCAGCCACCCTCGGCGACCGTTGATGAAATTCATTACGTATACCCCAAGTACATGAACTTCGAATCGAAAACTCAACAGGATGGCCACATTGATGCTTGGGAGGGAACGAAGATTCGCATCGTTGCGACAACGAATATGCTGATTCGCCCTCGCTCGGCAAAGATCCTTTTCTTCGATTCCGACAATGCCGTAGTCGAGTCTGACGAAGTGGAGATGGTCGTGACCAACGGCATAACACTCCACTCTAAAAAAGAGTGGACAGCCACGATTCGGTCGGATGGCACATTTCCTCGCTTTTACCAGATTGAATGCGAGAACACCAAAGGTGAAGCGGATCCCGAGCCGACGCTGTACAGTATCACAATCCGTCCTGACAAGCGGCCCGATGTGGTGCTTCTCGACCCGACCAGTGACTTGACAATGCCTGCCAATGGAATCGTGCCGTTAATGATCCAGGCCAGCGATCCAGATTTTATGTTGCGCTATGTTACCCTGAAAATCGAAAAGGATGGACAGACACAAATACATCCTTCAGTCGTGATATTCGACGGCCTACAGAAGTCTTTGGATACCACATTCGACTTCCATCTCGAACCACTCCAATTGATCGACGGTGACACGATTACGTTTTGGATTGAAGCACGCGACAACAAACAGCCTGTATACAACCGTAGGAATACTTCGCCAAAGCTGAATATCACGATCGTTGATCATGTCCCAACAAAAGAAGTATTGGCGCAACTGGAACAAGATAAACAGCACCAGCAGGAAAAACTGGCGGAGTTGAGACAAAATCGAAATCAATCCGGCACGGAACCAACTGAACCGCAGGAAACGTTCGAAAGTGAAACCGACGTAAATTCTCGTCAGCCAAAAACTGATCGGCATGATCAGAACGGTGAGAAACAAGCTCCTGAAAACGAAAAAAGTGACCAACTTAACGGGTCGGGTTCGCAGGTGAAAAACAGCGAGCAGTCAGAGTCAGACGGTTTACATAATGACGGTTCGGACGACGGCGAAGCGATTCGTCACCTCTACCTTCGCGAACAGCAGAAACAGCAAGCGAAAGCAGGCCAAGATCGATCAAATTCAAAGAAGGAGGGAACGGAAAAGGGTGAGAAGCCCGAACAGCAGCCGGAACCAACCGGTACTGCCAGTCAGCCGAACGAGAGCGTAGAAGACAACTCCGACGCTAAACAAGATCAAGGCGGAAAAGACGTCAAAGACAACTCCAGACAACAGGGCGATCCGTCGGCCGGTTCGGATTCTCCGTCTGTCACCGATCCCGCGAGTCCAAACAAGGGTGCTGGTGGAGAACAACATCCAGAAAATGTAGACGGAGGCAAGACAAGCGAGCTACCGAACGGCAAAGAAAATCCGGCCGACGATTCAAGTGACTCTATGAAAAAAAAGGCGAGCGGAGACGAGACTGGTACGGCCTCACCCGGCGACCCGCAGGCCGACTCGACGAAAGCAAAAAACGACATAAAACGCAAAGAAGGCACGCAGCCGACCACCAGACCGAGCAAGGATCCAATGGCTGTGAAAAAGAAGTTCCAAGAGACCAGTGGAGCCGGTAAAAACCCAAATGCCGCCAAAGCGAAACCACAGACAAAAAATGATCACGCCCAAAAAAAGCATCTTGATCAACGTCCGACGGCGCCGACAATGACCGAACCGAAACAATCAGAAAAAAAACTAAGTGATTCAGCAACCGATGACAACGATCAACTAAATGGCAAAACCAAAAACCAAAAGTCTGATCAGTCCCAGGGCGGTGACGACGGGAAAAGCAAAGGTAGCGAGCAGGGAAATTCGGGTGGAAAAAATCCAGGTCCCGGAGATCCAAACATGAATCCTGGTCACTCTAGGCCTAGCAGTAAGAAAACAGGACAATCAGGCAATTCAAAAGGCCAAGGCTCAAATTCACAAGATGTAAAAAAGAAGTCCGGCGATCAATCCTCGAGAAAATCAGATCAAGTCTTGAAAAAGTCTAGCAAAGGCGGAGGTGACAAGCCTACAGGACAGTCTCAGGGAAGAAAGTCTGCAGGGAAGGAATCCGACAGTGGAAGCAGCTCAAGTGCTGGTGGAAGCCAGAAACAAGATGGCAGTTCGACTCGCGGTGGCAAGCGTGACGAACGAAACTTTACAGGCGGCGGCAGCAGCGCGGTCCCGAAAGGTGAAGAGCCCAACCTGGAATTCTCGCGCAAGGCGGCCAATCTTGTGCTAACGCGAATCGAAGAGGATCTCGAACGCGGCGAAGTCGACCAGGAAATTCTGAAAGAATTGGGTTGGACCGAGGACGATATGAAAAAATTCGCCACTCGGCTGCAAAACCAGTTGCGGGACGCCAAGGGCGATCCGTCGCCGGAAGCAAAGGCCCGTCGTCGTCAATTCGAAGAAATGCTAACGACTCTTAATCTAAGAGCGACAGGCTCGCTTCGCACCAATCCAGGCACGAACAAACGCTCGGTTGACGGAATTGGCCCGCGCCGATTGCCTGTTCCAGTCGAATGGCTTGATGCATGGCAGGCCTACACAGAAAGCCTCGCTAAGTGGACGAACGCTCGAAAGAACAAAGCGAAAAAGAACTAGACCGAACATCGAGGCAAGCTCGAAACACAGTTTTTCGAAAAACCCCTTCTCTGAAAAATTGCGATCTTTGACGTCCGACTTCTCAACCAAGCTACGTTTTGCTATCAGTGGAAACTGTCTCGGGCACGTTGCCTTTTTTATTTTTTCAAATCTTGGGAGGGTCGGTCGATGTCTGTCTCCATCACATATTGCGTGCAGTGAAACTACGAACCGCAAGCTGCCAGTCTGGCAGAAGCTATCAAAGTGGCAACTAGTGCCGAGGCCAAACTGATTGAAGGAAGCAAAGGTATCTTCGATGTGGTCGTCAATGGAGAGAAAATATTCTCGAAGCACGACACCGACCGGTTTCCTACGAACGAGGAAATCGTGGCTCAATTGATGAATTGATTGCTGCGGTTCATCGGAAACTGGAAGACGCTATGCTTCGGTCGGCTCAAGCAGCCGTTGCTTGTGATTGCTTCACGGCGTTCTCCGGAACACTGCTTGCCGCCAGACAGGAAATCGCTAAGGAATTGACTCGAATAACGAGTCCGGTCTGGTCAATCACTGCTACGAACGTCATTCCGTGAGCGCCAGTGCTTCGAGTTCGTGTCGGTTCGTCACAGCACAACGAATAATCCGGAGTCAATACGTTGACAGCTTTGGAACTTCAAAATAGCCGGTTTATGCGGGCAACACGCCTGGAACCGACGGACACCACACCGATTTGGCTGATGCGTCAGGCAGGACGATATTTGCCCGAATACAGGGCGGTCCGCAGCAAAGTGGATTTTATGGAGCTTTGCAAACGCCCTGAACTAGCCGCCGAGGTGACGTTAACAGCACAACAGGTCCTGAATGTCGACGCGGCCATCTTGTTTGCCGATCTGTTGCCTATTCTGGAACCCATGGGGATGAGACTGAACTACGATCAGGGTGAAGGACCGGTCATTGAAAATCCGATCCGCTCGTCCGAAGAAATCGATCGACTGCAGGCCGTCAAGACCATTGATGATGTGGGGTTTGTGTTCGAGACGATTCGACTAGTACGAGATAGTTTGCCCGCGGACGTTCCACTCTTGGGTTTTAGCGGTGCACCGTTCACGTTGGCTTCGTATGTGATCGAAGGTGGAGGCTCGCGAGAGTGTGTCCATACGAAAACGCTTATGTATGCTGATCCGCCAGCCTGGCACGAACTGATGCAGCGTTTGACATCTAGCCTAATCCAGTACCTTTGCAAACAAATTGAATCTGGATGCCAAGCAGTACAGATTTTTGACAGTTGGGCAGGATGCCTGTCCCCGGCCGACTATCGCCAATTTGTACTGCCTCACACCAAAGCCGTCATCGAAGGCTTGCCGGACAACGTTCCCATCATCAACTTTTTGACCGGAAATCCAGCCTTGCTGAACTGTCAACGTGAAGCCGGCGGTCACGTAATCAGCGTGGACTGGCGGATCGATTTAAAAACGGCCTGGCAAATGATTGGACACGATGTCGCCATTCAGGGGAACTTAGATCCAGTGTCGCTATTTGCTGATCTCACAACACTTCGCAATCGGACACAAGCAGTGATGAATTCCGCTGAAGGACGACCTGGACACATTTTTAACCTCGGCCATGGTGTCATGCCTAACGTCCACCCCGAAAACGTCAAAACGCTGGTCGAGATGGTCCACGAAATGGGGACATGACGTGGCATGCGTGACGAATGACTAATATCGAATGACGAGTAATCCCACCAGTTCCTGGCGAGTTGCTATCATCGGGGCAGGCGTGAGTGGCCTGTCGGCGGCTCATCGGTTGATCGAGTTGAGTGCGAAATCCGAACACCCAATGGAATTGATCTTGTTCGAAGCGGGCTCGCGCGTCGGCGGATCGATTCAGACCAAAAGCATTGGAAAATATTTAGTCGAAACCGGCGCGGACATGTTCGTAACCGACAAAATCTGGGCAAAGTCGCTTTGCGAACGTCTTGGCCTTCAAGATCGGCTGATCTCGACTGACGAACATTATCGCCGTTCGCTCGTTCTGAGAAAAGGCAAGCCAGTTCCTGTGCCTGAAGGATTCATATTGCTCTCGATGGCAAGTATGTGGTCCGTGTTGACGTCACCGATCTTCAGCCCGTGGGCCAAGCTAAGATTGGCTGCTGAGTATTTTGTGCCTCGCCGGATGACAGAAGGTGACGAAAGTGTTGCTAGTTTTGTCCGCCGGCGATTAGGACGCGAAGTATTGGACCGGCTTGTACAGGCGCTGGTCGGCGGTATTTACACGGCCGATCCGGAAAAGCTGAGCTTGCGTGCAACCATGCCGAGGTTTCTGGAGATGGAACGTGAATACGGAAGCCTAATCCGTGCAAGCAGACGTCGAGCAAACCAGCAACCACACCTCGCAATCCAGGGAAGCGGCGCCCGCTACGAACTGTTTATGACATTACAAGGAGGCGTTTCGGAATTGATCGAAGCGCTCAGTCAGCGAGTGACAAAGTCGGCAACGATTCGGTTTAACGAGCCAATCTCTACACTGACTAGCAACGCAGTCACTGGACGATATCAACTGAGACCCAACTCCGGCCTAATCGAGGAATTCGATGCGGTTGTCGTGGCTCTGCCATCCTATCAAGCGGCAGAACTTTTGAGTGGCTCTGGTGCGCCTAACCAGCAGCCCACCGCTTCGTCAGCCGCCCCGCTTGGCGATCTGCTACGAAAAATCGAATACTCGTCAACCGCCGTTGTCGCTTCGGGCCATAAACTTATCGACGTCCGTCATCCGCTGAATGCGTTCGGTCTGGTCATCCCGACCATTGAGAACCGTCAGATTTTGGCCGTTTCGTTCGCCAGCCGAAAATTCTCGGGCCGTGCACCCAACGACGGAGTACAACTGCGGACGTTTGTGGGGGGTGCGATGCAGCCTGAGTTATTGGACAAAACAGACGACGAAATTCTCGCAATTGTCCGTCATGAGTTGGCAGACACTCTCGGTGTCAGCGGCCACGAAGAATTCGCCATCGTGACCCGCCACCGCCACTCGATGCCGCAATATCATACGGGCCACATAGAACTGATCCAGCAGATCGAGAAACAACTGTCGATTCACCCAGGTCTGGCATTGGCCGGAAATGCCTATCACGGAGTTGGCATTCCCGATTGCATCCATAGTGGAGAAAAAGCAGCCGCACAATTACTCGCGACGCGTCTCCAAATAGAAACATCATCCCTTCAATCCTCGTCGTCGAGTTAAGGAAGATCGGTGGGCGGGACTTGCGAGAGTTTCTTTTTCTTGACCTACGTCACAAGATTATTCGTATTTTCCGAATCGATATTTTGACGTCGGGGCACAAATGGAATACGTTGTGCTGGAATAAACCAACGGGAAGAACTCTGATTCTTACCGGTTCGCTTGGTTCCGGCCAAAGTATCCGAAGTCGGCGCCGCTTTAGAATTAGATTTTTCCGAGTTGGATGTGAATGGAAAACTGATTTGGTTTCTGGCAGTCGCGATCTGTTTAGTTATGGAATCGACTCAGTTCGTTCCTGTCGTTACTGATGAAGTGGCGGTTGAAACCGGTTGACGGCCGTTCTGTTTCATTGACCGAAAATCAGGGATGAGAATACTCATTCCTACTTGCAGGTCGTTTGGACTTTTCAGGACGTTGCGATTGGCCTCATAGATTTTTATGAACTGCGTCGGATTGCCCAGATATCGCTTGGCTAACTTCGACAACGTGTCTCCCCGTTTCACACGATGGCGCCGCTGTTGAGCAGCTGCATTCGATGGTTTCAATTTCGGGTTGGGTTGCCTCTTAGCATCGGCGATCCACACTTCGTTGTGTTTCGGGATTGGAACCACCACGTTGTCCCACACAATTAAGTTTTCTGTTTCCATTTGCGCTGGCTTTACATCACTGGCTTTGCATCGTCGCACGTTTCGACGCCACCAGTCAAATACGGCCCCCGTAACTTTGTCGAACGTTTTGACGCCACCAGTCAAATACGGCCCCCATAACTTTTCCGCGATCTGATTGTCGACTTCCGCTGGATTCTGTAACACCGGAATCTCATCTTCTTCACTCGGTTCGTTGCGAAAAAACATAGCGGTTACGATCCCAATCAGCAGAATTGCAAATGCAAGTCCGACTTTTTGGTCCCTGCGCATATTCACATCTCCAATATATGTCAATGAAACGATTCTTATCTGTGGTATCGGACTGCACTGTAGAGCGAAAAAAGTGAGAGCGCCCGAAGGATGTACAAATCGGGCGATTTGCCGTGACTGATAACGGCTAACGGGATCGTGCGAAAGGTGCGGCACCCGTCTAAAACGGATCGAGTGACCTTTTCGAGAATTCCGGTTGGTCACGATGTGCAACGATTCTCAAAATCGAGGCCCGTGATGTGCTTCTTCGTCCTTGCCGATTCGTTTCGCATTCGTCATGCGACGGACGTTAATTCCACCTTCGATGATCCGTGGACGTGCAGGGCGAACATCAAATCACCTACACGGACTTCAAGATGAGCATTGCCAGCGGTGGCAATGTAAGTGATAGACTTTGGTCGTGGCCGTGCGATTTGATCGCTTCACTGTGCGAGCCGCCTTGATTGCCGATGTTACTACCGCCGTAGATGGCGGCGTCGCTGTTCAGCAATTCGGTGTAGTAGCCGGAGCGTGGCACGCCAATTCGATAACCTTCCCGTGAAACGGGAGTGAAATTACAGGCCACGACGACAAAATCGCATGGATCCTTTGCCGAGCGGGTAAACACGATCGCGCTTTGCCGCCAGTCGTCGTATTGGATCCAGGCGAATCCATTTGAGTCGCAATCCAACTCATAAAGTGACCGGTGATCACAATAAAGGCGATTCAAATCGCCCAAATAACGGCGCACGCAGTCGTGGTTGTGGTGGCCAAACAAATCCCAATCTAATTCGGAATTGCAGTCCCATTCCAGCCACTGGCCAAATTCGCCTCCCATGAACAGCAACTTCTTGCCAGGCATGGTGTACTGGTAACCATACAACAGACGTAGGTTGGCAAACTGCTGCCAAAGGTCGCCCGGCATTTGAGACAATAGCGACCGCTTCCCATGGACCACCTCATCGTGCGAAAGTGGCAGAACAAAATTCTCGGTAAATGCGTAGTTCATGCGAAATGAAAGGTCACTTTGGTGATGCGCCCGATGCACAGATTCGTGCTGCATGTACTGCAGCGTGTCGTTCATCCACCCCATGTCCCATTTCATGCTGAAACCAAGTCCACCTTCGGAAACCGGCCGAGACACGCCTTGCCAAGCCGTCGACTCCTCGGCAATCGTCAGGATTCCTGGAAATTTTCCGTGCAGAGCCGTGTTCATATCCTTTAGAAATCGGATGGCTTCTAGGTTCTCGCGTCCGCCATGCACGTTTGCGAGCCATTCGCCGTCTTCGCGCGAGTAATCGAGATACAGCATTGAAGCCACAGCGTCGACGCGCAAACCATCGATGTGATATACCTCCAACCAGAATCGGGCGCTGCTAAGAAGAAAATTTCGCACTTCGTCGCGCCCATAGTTGAAAATCAGCGTTCCCCAATCAGGATGATGCCCCTGCCGTGGATCTGCGTGCTCGTACAGGCACGTTCCGTCGAAGCGGCCCAATGAATGTCTATCGGTTGCAAAGTGAGCAGGTACCCAGTCAACAAGCACTCCGAGTCCAGCTTGGTGACAATAATCGACGAAGTACATGAAGTCATGAGGCGAGCCATGACGGCTAGTGGGGCTGTAGTAACCAGTCGTCTGATAACCCCATGAACCATCGAATGGATACTCGGTAACCGGCATCAATTGCAGATGCGTATAGCCCATTTCGCAGGAGTGGTCGACCAGCATATGAGCTAGTTCACGATAGTTGCAATACCGTCGACCGTCGACAGGGCGCTTCCACGAACCAAGTTGAACTTCGTAGATCGCCAACGGTCGCTCCAGCCAGTTGGTCGTTTCTCGTGTGACCACCCATGAATGGTCCTGCCACGAAAAATCTCTGAGATTGCACACGATTGACGCTGACTTGGGTGGCAATTCAGAGGAAAACGCAAAGGGGTCGGATTTCTCCAATATCTCTCCGCTATGCGAGCGAACACCAAACTTGTAAGTGTCACCGTGGCCGATGGAAGGCACAAAGCCGGACCAAATGCCGGCGTCGCTCGATCGCAGAAAATTTCGGCCATGAGTCCATTCGTTGCGATCGCATAACACTGAAACTTCCCGAGCGTTCGGAGCCCAGACAGCGAATCGCGTACCGGCAACGCCGTCAACATCATCCAGACGCGCTCCCAAAATGCGATACATCGAGCTGTGTGTTCCCCGCGTCATAGCTCATTTGTCCGACAATGTGAATAACGGTTGGTGCACTTGAGCGCAGTGCGGACCACGTCGCCAAGAACCCAACGACTGCTGGCGACCATCCTTGAGAAAAGACGATTCGTCCGTGATATATGAATTTCTCCTGAATATTCAAAACACGACCCGGTGAATGTTTCTAACTTGGAATCGTCCAGATGACAGACTCCAATGCTGTTTTCGACATTGACTCAGGACGGCTTGAAATAGTTTTGGAATCCAGGAGTTGCGCCGATAGGATGCGCGCTCACGAAACGTGGAAAAGAAAGGCACTCACAGAGCGGCCATTGACCAGGATGCCACCGTCTTGAAGACGCTCTGTCAACTTTTACAAACCAACTTGTTGGATGACATCCATCACGACTTTCATCGTTGGGTAATCGGCATATATAAGGCGCATCACCAGCATCCCGAAGATCAAAAATAATCTTTCTTCGAGATTCGTTATTCAGAAAGTCTGCTCGAGTGTTCCTGCCTGCGACGGAGTTCGCTGAAGAGTCGTCCGTAGGACCGATGACGTGTGTGGGGTGATCGGAATTCAGAATTCGACGAATGGATCGGGGACGGTTCATCCGAGCAATCCGCAGTTGGCACTTCATTCGATTGGTCGTGACAAGGAATGATCGGCGAAGCGTCGGACTCCGGCTGAACAATGTCGAATTGTTCGCCATCGCTGTAATCGGCTTCGTGATCGGTCTGCTCTGGTGTGCCAGCAGCCACTTTATCGATCATGGCTGGCGGTTCCGCTGCAATACGTTCAGATTTGATCTGATTCAAACGATCCACGAGCGATATCTGCGTATCGGGGCAAGTGTCGAGAACATTCGAGCTGATCTGCGCCCCAATCTCATCGCCACTGCCGAATGATTCGACGGCCAATTCAGATTGCATATCCAAATCGACCGTGGACGGCATTGATTCCGAGGCGCCGCTCGAGATTTGTTCGTTGATAATTTCGGAATCGTCGGTTAACGACTGACTTTCCAATGCCGTCAGTAACGTGTCTATCGACATCGAATGCTTGTGGTTCGTATCGTCAACCGTATTCACGTCGGCGCCCGGTTCATACGAAAGCGGGCGAGTGTAAAACCAACCATCGATCGCTTCGTCTAACAGCGGCATCATGCCGTCAATGATGTGATCTGGTCGGGGCATAGAAGTTTCAGATTCGTGTCCGCAGTCGATTTCTCGGCTCGTCACAGGATTGGATAGCTCTATCGTCTCATTTATTGGCTCAATCGATGGCTGAGCATGCGCCGGAATGTTCCAGACAGTGCCCGAGACGTTCTGCTTTTCAATCCCTGCATCCAACGTGGCATACGGATCATCAACAATTTCTTCCTCGAAACGAACCGTTTCAGGACCAAACGTCGAGACATCGCTGCCGATGTTCGCACCCTCGATATCAGAAGAAAATTGGACGAACTGATTAACCGAAGCAACTGGGGATTCGAATTCAACCTTGTGGAATCCACTAGGTTTAGAATCCGTGATTTGATCGCTTTGGATTTCAGCATCTTCGAGAACACTCGGCACGACTGGTTCGGCAACCGAAACGATCTCCTCAACCACCGGCAAAGTGGTTTCGAAAGAGGACACCAGTTCGTCGTCTGTTCGGACAGAATTCGTCTGATCTGAATCCAGATTGACGACCATTGCCTCTAGATTCTTCACGCTGTCAATTCCGTCGCTAGCAATATCGGCGAATTCCTGTTCGGTTGCCTGATTTGTGATTTTACAGTCCGGGCTGACATCGACCTCATCGCAAAGTGTCGGCTCAAATTCGACTTCGGTCGATGGAGTCACGCTCGACTCGCCCGTTTCCGATGAGAACAACTCATCTGCCGCACCAAATTCAATACTTGCAGCGGGCTGCTGAGCATTTTGACCGGAAGCATGTGCATCGGATGAGATGTCATAATCGCCATCGGAGTCGCCGGATCTACCTTCCGATGATGTTTCAATTGCTAGTGCCGATTTTTCTAAATCACCATCGAACGAGTCGGCGTGTCCGCTAGGACTGTCGGTTGACGTAGAGAGCTCGTTCCAGTGCAACGGCAATTGTCTAAGGTCGTCCAGCGCCGCACGAACCGTAGTAGCTTGGACCGGTTTTTGTTCAGTCGCATAGGCCAAGAGCAAACTGTGGTCACAAAGTTGGTTCAGACATCGTGGAGTGCCATCGCTAGCTTGACAGATGATTTCGACCGCTTCCGGCGAGAAGATCTGAGAAATATTACTCCCCGCCCAACTTAGGCGATGCGAGACATACTGAGTCGATTCTTGACGAGTCAGCGGTTCTAGACACACCTGTGCTCGAATGCGCTGGTTCAATGCGTCAAGATTCTGGTCGATAAGTTTTTCTTCCAACGACATTTGGCCGCTCAGCACCAGATGCACCAGTGGCTCACCGTCTTCCGCGAGATTGGTGATCGCCCGGATTTCCTCCAACAGTTTCTCGCTCAGCAGGTGTGCTTCATCAATAACCAAGACCATACCCTGCTTCTTGGGACGGACCGACTTTACCACCGTCATCAACTCGAGTCGCAGTTCCTGCTCGTCCATCCTGCTGTAGGGCTGCCCTAGCTCATACAGAATGGCTTGCAGCAATGAACGCGGCATCGCATAGTTCGCGTTGTTCAAAAAAACTGTTTCAAATGATTCGCTCAGTTCAGACACCAACTTCTGACAAAGCAGCGTTTTTCCAATCCCGGCCGTGCCGGTCAGAACGCCAATTCCCTGACCTCGTTCGACACACACCATCAGTTCGTCAAATGCTGCCTGGACTCCTTCGGCGGCGACGAAACAGCTTGGGTCGGGTGTCGCGGAAAACGGATGCCGATCCATGCCAAGAAAAGTTTCGTACATCATCAAAGACCTCGAAGGCCATAGTGAGTTAAAACCATCGGTGCAACGCGCCACAGCATGGTTCTCATCGAACTATTACAACCGGATTCTTTAGAATAACCACTACATTCCGGGGAATCGTGACAATGCAATTATGCAACGGTTCGCCGATGTGATCCAAGTACCCAGAAAATCCATCAGTCACGCTGTCAATGTGCCAAAACTAAATAGACTTGGCAGGTTTTATAGTTTTAAAGAGTCCCACTGGAAATAAATGAGCTTGTTCCGCAATGAACATCCGAAAAACATTCTCAACCGACCCTGTTGTTATTCACAAATGGTAGCGTCCTAATTACTCTACGGGGAAAAATCGGCTGCGCCGAAAGGTCAGAACCTAAAAATCCAGGCTGATACGCCTAGAATTTGGAACTTCAGTTATCCGAAACGATCGGAGGAAAAAGGGAGGTCCGTTACAAGACGACGATCATCGGTGATACCGTATTTCAAATTCGGCCTACTTCGGCCTACAGCGTTGATTTCATCACAAACAATTGTCAGATAGTAAGTTACGAAGACCTGGCAGCAACTCCTTTCCCTTCGCCAGTGAGTGTAGTAAAATTAAGTCATAGGTCGCCCCACGTCGATGGTGTGGGGCGATTGTTCGATTGCACTTCTGGCAATGCTTAAGCATGTCCCAAGCGACAATTGCATTCGCAAACCACGATCAAATCCGAACTCTGTTCGGAGCGCGAGATCAATACCTCCGCCAAGTACGTGATTCGGTCGGAATCGACGTAGTTCTTCGTGGTGACGAGTTGCATCTTCAAGGAGATCAAGCACAGATTGCTCGCGGTTTAGAAGTCTTTGCTGAACTACAAGCCATCATCAAAAAAAAGGGTCGCCTGAAAGCATCGGAAGTTCATCGCGTTCTGGATGAGCAATCAAATGGCGAGACATCGGAGTCAACGATCGAGCTTTACGAAAAAGCGAAGAACGTGTGTCCTCGCAGCCCTGGCCAAACCGAGTACGTCCGTGCCATCCGCAAGAATGATCTCGTCTTTTGCACTGGTCCAGCGGGTAGTGGAAAAACGTACTTGGGCGTCGCAATTGCACTTAATGCACTACGGCAGGAACAAGTTCGCAGAATCGTGTTGGTGCGTCCCGCCGTCGAAGCAGGTGAAAAGTTAGGATTTTTACCCGGAGATATTTTTGCCAAAGTAAACCCCTACCTCCGACCATTGTTGGATGCGCTAAGCGACATCCTGAGCTTCGAGCAGGTAAAGCGATACATAAAAAACGACGTCATCGAAATTGTACCGTTGGCGTTCATGCGCGGTCGAACGCTGAATGATACGTTTATCATTTTAGATGAGGCGCAAAACACCACAACCACGCAAATGAAAATGCTGCTGACACGAATGGGAACGCAGTCAAAAATTGTCGCAACCGGCGACACAACACAGGTTGATTTGCCGAGACACGTCTCGTGTGGTCTGATCGATGCCATCGAACGCTTGTCGAACGTGGAAGGAGTTGCGGTTGTTCAGTTGACGGAGCGCGATATTGTGCGGCATCGTCTGGTATCAGAAATTGTGCGTGCCTACGACCGAAAAAAACATGGCAAGACATCGCGGAAGAAATAAGCTAATGGAAAGTGATAGCGACGAGCCGATACGCTTGAAGTACAGAGCGACGGTAAGTTCTGTTTCCCGCAGAAAATCGGACCGGGTCCGATTCGCGTGAGTGAACAATCATGCCGCTGTTCGGCCACAAAAACCATAAGAGACTACGAACGTCGCGCTCTGCGACCATAGGTGCCTCGCTCACGCTTTCAGGACGATTGGACGCGGTCCTGCGCGATCGCAGCGTCTTGCTGAGACTGCTGCTGTGCTTAGTGGCCATACTGGCACTTGTGATTGCGGTTCAAGGCTGGAAGGCTCCGTTCATCTACCGGATTGGAGATCGTCCGGCGCACGGAATTCTTCCGAAAGCAAAGTCTAGTCGAATCGATCAAGAAAAAATGGATCGAGCCAGAGTTAAACAGACAGGTGGCAGTCCGACTGTCCCTGACGTGTACGAGCAAGGTCAACCGCCGGTGCTCGTACAGGCCGGGCAGGCGATTGATCGGGGTACACTAGAATTGCTTGAAGTCGAGTACAACGAGGCCGAGCGACACGTCTACTTTGGTCATCGTCTCTTGCGCATGTTAACTGTCTTTTTTATGATCGTGGTACTGGCTGTCCTGAACGGCTACTATTTGGTCTACAATGAACCGTCATTGGTGCACAATGCTAGACGGCTAAGCGTGTATCTAACCGTGATTGTCCTATCGGTTGCACTGGGCCGCGTGTTGTCGTTCGATCCCTGGCGGATGGAAGTGATTCCATTAATCGCCACCGTCATGGTGTTCGCCATTTCCTACAATCAGGTCTTGGCCACGCTGACCGCCTTTTCGTTGAACCTAATCCTGACGCTCTCGACCGTCGACAACATCGGACAGTTTGTTATCCTGATGAGCGTTTCGGCGACGGCAGTCATTCCCCTGTCTCGTGTTTCAACGCGATCAACGTTGATAAAAGTTGGCTTCCTGTCCGGCATAGTTTATTTTGCCGTTTCGTGGGGAGTCGGAATTTTGCAAAGTCAATCGCTCAACTCACTTTGGTTGGACCAGACTTTGCTGTTTAGCAGCTTGCGCGGAGCCGGTTGGTGTCTGGCGGCGGGATATTTGGTCGCAGGCAGTTTGCCGTTTATCGAATCGGCTTTCGGCGTCGTGACCGACATCAGTTTGTTAGAACTCAGCGACGTTTCACATCCATTGCTACAAGAGCTGGTACGACGGGCACCGGGAACGTACAACCACTCCATCGCTGTCGCGACCATCGGCGAAACCGCGGCAGACCGAATTGGGGCAAACGGACTGCTGGTCCGTGTCGGCGCGTACTTCCACGACATCGGCAAGATACTGAAGTCCGAATACTTCGTCGAAAATGTGATCGAAGGCACGGAAAGCCGGCACGAACATCTAGCACCCGCGATGAGTACGCTGATCATCATCGGCCATGTCAAAGACGGCGTTGATTTGGCCCAACAACACAACTTGCCACAGCCGCTAATTGACTTTATCAACCAACATCACGGGACGACCTTGGTTCAATATTTTTATCACGAAGCTTCGAAACAGTCTGCCTGCCAACCGGACCATAAAATGGACGCCGAAGAATCTTCCTTCCGCTATCCGGGTCCGAAGCCTCAGTCACGCGAAGCAGGCGTGATGCTGCTGGCGGACGCAGTGGAAAGCGCAAGCCGGACTTTGAGCGACCCAGCGCCGAAACGAATCGAAAGTCTGGTGCACGCAATCACTATGGAACGGCTATTGGACAGTCAGTTCGAAGAAAGCTCGCTCACGTTAAGCGAAATCCGGGCGATTGAAGAATCGCTGACCAAATCACTGATCGGTATTTATCATGGACGAGTGAAATACCCCGAACAACAAACCACGTGACGGAAATAATGTACCAGATCGAGATCGCCAACCCACAAAACGACTTAGATGTCGACGAATCGTTTCTGCTCGAAGTTGCGGAACGAACGCTCGCCGAAGAACAGGTCCAGTCCGCCACAATCAGCATCGCCTTGGTCGACAACGCCACGATACACGAATTGAATCGGCGATATCTGAATCAAGATTCCGTGACGGACGTGTTGAGCTTTCCTCTAAAAGACGCGACGACGCAACTGGTTGAGTCAATCGCACCAGACGACTCAATGGTAATTCAGCCGAAACAGCAGCCAGGCGACGACCACGTCGGGCAGATATCTGACCCGTCAAGCCGACTAGACGAAACATTCAAATCGCAATCGGATCAGATCCCAGATCGAGCCGATGATATCATCGACGGCGAAATCATCATTAGCGCGGAAATGGCCGCTGATGTGGCTGCCGAGTTTTTCTGGAGCCCTTGTGACGAACTAGTGTTCTATTTGGTGCACGGCTTATTGCATTTGTGCGGGTACGACGACCACTCGGATTCTGATTGCCAGGTTATGCGGTCTCGGGAACGGACGATCCTTGAACTTTGCGGCGTGACGATGCCTGCCCAATCGGCGACAAAAACCACTCAATTGCAATCGCCCAACCGAGTGTCAGGAGCACCAAGGTGACAACAGCTATGTCGCTAGTAATCGCAGGACTACTTCTTGTAATCGACTTTCTGGTCGCCGTGACCTGCTATAGCCTGCGCATTCTTTCGCACAACCGACTGGGCAAGGTGTGCCACAAGCACAATAACGAGACACGGTTTGGAATGATTCTAAACTGCCAGGAACGTGCCCAGCTCGCTGCCGAAATCGTCTACACTTTTCTGACTGTTACGCTGGCCGTGCACGTCACCGTACAATATGTTCTGTCGCGACCCGCACCCGAAAACTTCCTGGATTGGGTCACGTACACTGCTGTGGGTCTGCTGTTTTTTCTCGTGTTGTTGAGTGTGGTCGTCGTGTTCCCGTTGTCGATTGCACGCGTTGCGGGTGAATCGTTTTTGTTTCGTATCTGGCCAATCGTCAATAGTCTGGTCACCGTATCATTACCCGTCCTCTCGGTCGCTTGCCA
>CAUZSN010000052.1:0-18358 GCA_963582345.1 Planctomycetota bacterium | reverse complement strand
GCAACTTATGGGACAGCGGTCGAGTGGAAAGCGATCAGACCGTACTGATTCCTTACGCTGGCAACCCGCTCACCTCACGGCGACAGTGCTTCTGGAAGGTCATGGTTTGGGACGACGCTGACAAACCGTCTCCTTGGAGTAAGCCTGCTCGATGGTCAATGGGCCTGCTCGACAAATCGGACTGGGCGGCGGAATACATCAGCTATCGCGACGAGTCACCTGTTTTCAAGGATCGCAAAAGTCACTTTCTCCCTCCGGCGAGGCAGTATCGAAAGCAATTCGATGTGAAATCGCAGGTTCGCCGCGCGACGATCTACGCGACAGCGCTTGGGATTTACGAATTGTCTCTCAATGGTCAGCGTGTCGGTGATGCGTATTTTGCTCCTGGCTGGACAGACTATCGGCAACGGGCTTACTACTACACCTACGACGTGACGGATTTGGTCCACAGTGACAACAACGCGATCGGCGCGTGGGTTGCCGACGGTTGGTACAGCGGTTATTGCGCGGTCGGGCTGCTGACGGGAATCGGCACCGAAGGAATCGGACGTTACACTTACGGTAAGACACCGTCGGTGATGGTACAGCTCGAAATTGAGTACGACGATGGTTCCCGCCAGACGATCGGAACAGACAAGACATGGAAGGTCACTGGCGATGGGCCGATCCGTCAGGCTGATTTGTTGATGGGCGAGTTTTTCGACGCTCGGATGGAAATTCCCGATTGGTCGACATCTGATTTTGATGACAGCGGTTGGGAGCAGGCGATCCTCGCTACCGAGAATGGGCACCCAACAGCGACGTTCTACGAGTACCGCAATCCGACGCAGCCTAACGAGAAACCGAAAATCGAAGGCCGCAAAATCGACTTAGGTTTCAAGTGGCCGAAGCTGGAAGCATTTCCCGGTGTGCCCGTCCGTGTGACCGAGGAGATTCGGCCAGTCGGAATCACGGAGCCCGCACCTGGCACGTTCATCTTCAATTTAGGACAAAATTTCGCTGGTACAATCCGGCTGAAGATTAAGGGCCAGGCCGGTCAGCAGATCACGCTTCGTTATGGTGAGATGCTGCATCCCGATGGACGGTTGATGACCGAGAATCTTAGAACTGCGCGGGCGACAGACTACTATGTCCTTAAAGGCGATTCCGAAAGTGAAGTGTTCCAGCCGCGATTTACGTTTCACGGGTTTCAATATGTTGAAGTTTCCGGCTATAGGGGCAAGCCGAATCGCGACACAATTACCGGGCTCGTTCTGCATTCGGCCACACCTCTGGTCAGTTCGTTCGAATGTTCTGACTCGATGGTCAATCAGCTGTTCAAGAATGTCGTCTGGACACAGCGGGCCAACTTCCTCGACCTGCCCACGGACTGTCCGCAACGCGACGAGCGGATGGGTTGGACAGGCGACGCTCAGATTTACGTCGGCACCGCCACCTACAATGCTGACGTCGCGGCGTTCTTCACGAAGTGGCTGCGTGAGCTGATGGAATCGCAGCGGTCCAGTGGCACGTTCCCTGGATACGCTCCATTTCCATTCCAACATGGTTGGGACTTTGGCACCGCATGGTGTGACGCTGCAACGATCTGCCCCTGGACCATCTGGAAGGCATATGGAGACACACACGTCATCGACTACTGTTGGGAACGAATGACCCAGTTTATCGAGTGGCGCACGAGAACGAGCAAGGACAATCTCGGCGTCGCACACGGTAACAAATGGGGCGACTGGCTGGCACAGGAAGCGACAGAGACACCGATCGAATACATTGACACAATTTATTTTGCTTATTCGACACGTCTGATGGCTGATATGGCCGAAGCTACCGGGCGAAAGGCCGAAGCCGCCGAGTACCGCGAGCTGTTTCAAAAGATCAAGAAGGCGTTTGGAAAAAAGTACGTCAACACAAACGCGGAGCTCGCGGTGGACACTCAGACGGCGTATGCTCAGGCGATATTTGTCGGTCTTATCCCAGAGGCACATCAGAAGAAATTTGGGCAACATCTGGCTGACAAGATTTACCTTAACGGCACTCGCATGGGGACCGGTTTTCTTGGCACGCGTGTGCTGTTGCCGGCGCTGTCCTCGGCTGGACAACATGACCTCGCTACGTTTCTGTTGCAGAGCCACGAATTCCCTTCGTGGGGTTATGAAATTGACAACGGCGCGACGACCATCTGGGAACGCTGGGACGGCTATACAAAAGAGGATGGTTTCGGTCGGCACAACGCAGCGATGAATTCATTCTCGCATTACTCGTTCGGGGCTGTGTGCGAATGGATGTTTCGTACGCTCGCAGGAATTGACGCGGACCAACCAGGGTTCAAGCACGTAATTATCAAGCCTGCACCACCATCGCCGCTGAGTAATGCCGATCACGAGCCAATTCACTGGGTCAAGGCATCGTATGATTCAATCCGCGGACCGATCAGGGTCGCATGGCACGTGGGCCAAATTCCTGGTTCGCCAAGATCTGGTAACCAAAGAAGCTTGGCCTGTCACTTCCACCTTGACGTCACGATTCCTGCCAACGCGACCGCGACGGTATATCTTCCAGCAAGAGACTTAGCCAGTGTCAGCGAGGGTGGTCGGCCAGTGTCGGAAACTACTGCTGGCGTCAAATGGTTCGTCCTCACAGACAATCACGCGCAGATTGCCATTGGATCGGGTCACTATTCGTTTGAGTCGGCTGGTGCTGTCCGGCCGGCCGCCAAAGCACTCCAAGCGACTGAGCCTCTTGATCTATCGGTCAATCCAAACAACATCGATGTGACAGGCGCTCGTCGGCTTGCTATCTGGGATTTTCGCAATCCGGAAGATAAGAAACGTTGGCAACGACTTCATAACCTGAAGATCGAGAACCGCGAGGGTCGCGTGTTACTCGTGGCGACAGGCGACGATCCGCGCATGGAGACCGTGCTCGATCAACCAGTGTCAGGCTCGTTGGTCGTTGCGCTGTCGGCCCGAACCGGAAAGGTAACGACAGTCGAGTTCTTCTGGGCTTCTCCCGACGAACGCTTTCAAGCCGGTGCCTCCAACGCACGCCCACTCAACCGTAGCACGAGGGTCAAGAAGTATCTGTTTCGGGTCGGAAGTAGCGAGCCGCTGCAAAAACTACGCTTCGACCCATTTCCGAATAGATACGCTCCGTCGAGTAAAGGCGAAATGCAAATCGAGTCATTGACGCTGTATCAGTTGGTCCCATAGGGCACCACTGTAACCCTGCCACGCTGACCCGGGTTACGCAAGTTTGAATTTACGTAACCAGCACGCACGTATGATTTGAGGTGAGAGTACAAACCATTCGTGTGTCAGCTATTATTACATTTCGCACGTCACGTCACAATCTTGTTTTAAGGACCTTGACGTCGTGAACGATTGGAACGTCGCCGTCACGGTGGGTGTGACGTTAATCGCCATCGGAATCACGATGATGCGAAGTCACGTGCTGGTGTGGCGGCGTCAGAAAAAGGACTCTTCGCTGGGCGACCGCGATCAGCAGCATTACTATCATCGCTACCGGCGGCGCATGCAGACCTCGGGTTGCATTGTGCTATTAGGCATCCTGATTCCGTTCGGTGATTCACCATTCATGTGGCAACGCGGTCCCCACGCGTCGACTATTTTTTGGTGCGCAGTCCTGTTGCTGACCGTTTGGATCATCCTGTTGGCTTTGGGTGATCTCATTACCACTCGAATACACGGCAAGTTGGCGATAGCTCGCGTCCGCAGAAAACAACGAGAATTGGAAGCAGAATTAGTAAGAATCAAAAACCGACGCTCCAATGGACAGTCTCGTTCCGACTGACACCTACTACTGTCGCGGTAGTCGCTCCAATTGCAGGTTGTCCAGTCGACCGTTGCGTTCGATGACGAGTTGCATCGGGCTGACCAGTGTCGTCAGCAGCCGGTAGAACTGTTGGGACGTGGTGAACATGTTGCCCGAGACTTCATAAATGCGGTCGTTGATTTGCAATCCGGCCAGGTCTGCGGAGGAGCTAGAGACCACCTGTCTGACAATGACGCAGTTCGGTTCGGCGTCGTCAACTCGCCAAGTCATACCGATTCGAAGTGGCTCGCCGTCCAGTTGGACTGTCAGTTCCAGTGGCTGTTCCACTGATGGACGTTTGATTGTGACCGCAACAGGGTTTTTGACCATCAATACCAATGTGCGAAAATCTTCAAATCGATCAACCGGATAGCCACCGAAGTTAAGGATTTGATCGCCGACTCTGAGACCGGATTTATCTGCCGCCGAACCGCGGTCCACGGCCGTCAACTGCACAATACGCTGTTCGCCTAGTTTCGGATTCCAGGAAACTCCCAGGCGCAACGACGGATCACGCATGGGCTTTTCCAGTTGGCGTCTCAAAGCAGGCGATTCGTCCAGGACTGCTTGGCGAAACGGTGCCAAGTGAGGCCAATTGGCCGCTTCGTGGACGATCCGGAAAATCAACTGGGCGATTCGTTGGATTCCGTCGATCTTCAGCTTCTCTACGTCATCGCTGGGACGGTGGTAGTCTTCGTGCTTGCCTGTATGCAACATCAAGCTGGGGATGTGTTGAACGACGAACGGATAATGATCGCTGTCAGCTCGCATCTCCCAGGTAAAGTTGGGGATCAGTTTTAGTTCGATGTTTTGCTCGCTTACCAACCGCCTCAGACCGCGGGCAGTGCGGCTGCCGAAGACGTCGAGTCGGTCTTGCCGCAGTCGTCCCAGCATGTCCGCAGTGATCGTGAGTCGCAAACGTGAAAGCGGGATGGTGGGGTGTTCAATCCAGTATCGCGATCCCAGGAGTCCCTTTTCTTCGGCGTCCCAAAATATGAACAGAATGGACCGTTTGGGTTGCGGCTTTAGCGTTGCGAATGCCTCGATGATCTCCAATATCGCAGCGGTACCACTGGCGTTATCATCCGCTCCATTGTGAATATATCCAATGGGTCCGAAGCTATTGCGTCCGGTACCGTAACCGACATGGTCGTAATGCGCCCCGACAATAATGAATTCGTCTTTGAGTTCCGGGTCACTACCGTGCAGACGGGCGATGACATTGCGGTATTCATCACCGAACTCCTGGTAGTAGCTGTTATTAGTGCCGCCGCCTTGTAGTTCGAGTTTTCTCAGTTGGTTTCCCAAGTACGCACCGGCTGCTCTGCCACCTCGGCTGCCGGCTTCGCGGCCTTCGAATGCGTCGCTGGCCAGTACTGTTGCGTGTTTTCTTAAGTCCTGGGTCCGGATCGACTGGAATGCATAACGCAACGTTCCAACCTTGGCCACATCGACAGCGCAGCAATCCGCCGTGCCGACCAGAACGCCGGCGACGCAACCAACGATCGTGGGTACATTTCGTGGAAGTACGTGCATTTAGAGATGTTCTCGGTATGAAAGAAATTCGATCAGGATCTTCAAGGCGCTGTTACTGTGGTCACGAAAAGTTTCGGATTCTGAATTCAATTCAAGTTGACTTCAAGAACCGACTTTAGAGCGAGTTCTTTAAGGATAACAAATGGCGTCAGATCGGAAAGCGATTTGTCATTCCTGTGAACGGACTTTTCGCAGTGCCGTCATAATTGTATTTTCATATTCGCTTTGCAAAAAAGTGCTCTTGCGGATATCTCCGGTGATTCGGTAAAAAACGCTGAGAAAACTAGAACAGCATAGATGTTATGATTTTGTCGTTCTTGCGAATTGCTTCTCAATACTGCCACCAGTGGCTATTGGTTCTGACGGGGATTCTTAGCGGAATCTACCTACTAGCCTGGTGTCATATCTTCGCCGCAAATTTTGGGATAACTCTCACAGCAACTACAGCTCTGGGATTGACCCTGGCGTTGGCAATAACTTGGGGTTCGCGCTGTAGTCGACCTGCCGCACGCAGCGAAATTAAACGTACGAGTCCAGCCGCTACGGCGAGGAATGCCCTCGCTCTGATTGGACCCTTCGGGCTAGCACATTTTGGCCTGGCGGTGTGGACGTTTATCTTTCCAAGTTTGGTCGAAGCGGCTTGGGTCATTGCCGCGCAGGTTCCTTCCGAAGTGATGGCTTGGCCCGCAGTCCAATTCGCATTTTTGTTCTTGACGGGACTTGTGGGTCTGGCGATTCCAGTGATTTGGCTGGTCCGTTTTCCAGGGTATTGGCTGGATGCAGGAATTGAGCGTTCCGACGTCGAGTCAACCAACTCGCGGCGATCCAGCAATTACGACGGATCAAGACGTCGACACACTACCGAGACGTATTTGATGGCGCTGTCGTTCGGAATCTTATTGAACGCAGTCTGCTTGGCCCCGCTTTTCGGAATTCAGTCGGCCGCATTTTTGGCAGCGCTTGTGAGTTGCCTGTTGTTCTTGACTAACACTATCGGACGATTTCGTTCTGCATTAACCACACCCAAAGATACATCACCGGCCGTAGCGCCCCACAAATGGCCTCAGATATTGCGGAGAGAATTGCCGCGCGTGATTGCCGCGGGTTGTGTGGGCCTATTGTTGGCCGGCCAATTTAGAATAATTCATCAACTGATGCTCGTGTCCAGTTGGCTGATTGCCACTCAATGGTCACTCATCATTCTCGGCGTTGCGCTTGGCCGATTATGGTTTCGTCGACGCGGTTTTCTGAATTCGGAACAGTCGCGAAGTCTGCCAGTCTGGCCAGTGACCTATGTTGCGGTTGGACTATGGTCAATTGGCCTATTGGCCGCGTTTGGGTTATTAGTCAATTTGTGTTTGACGCTCAATTCGCACGTCCAACAGGTCTGGATACTGTTGGTCGCGCGGAGCCTGTTGATGGCTGTCGCGTTGATTCCCATCGGATTTGGTTGGGGCGTGATGTCAATATCTGAAGAAAGTAGTAGCTTCGGTCACGGTCCGAGGACTGAATTTGCGCAACTGCATCCATTGGCAGTCGCAGCGGGTTACTTTCTGTGCCAATGTTTCGTGTTGCCGGTCGTTGGAGTCGCCAATTCAATGGTAGTCGCTTCATGGCTTCTGGTTGGCATTGCACTTTGGACCGAAATTCAAAGTCGTGGCCAGAGATCAAGGCGATTATTTCGAATAGTTGCGGTGGTGGCTATGCTTTTTCTCGTGGCCGTGCCGTTCTGGCACCACATTTACGATCCGGCGCATTCCGCGAAGTTGCTGTTCGACACAAACGTTTTCATTGCAAATCGACTTGGTCACAATCGAGAATTTCTACCGTTTCTGAACGAAGGCCGCTTGGTGAACATCGTCGAAGGTGAGTGCGGAACCTACACCGTTTGGAAGAGTCGTGGCTCGCAACTGCAGATTCGTGAATGTGGCGTTCCGAAAGCGATGGTCAGCACCGATCCAAATATATGCCCGCATTATTCGCCCGAAGTTCTCGTCACGGCGATTCCACTTGTGTTACATGAGCGGCCACATCGTGTGCTGCTGTTGGGACTTTCGGGTGGAATTCCGCTGACGACGTGCCTGTCGTTTCCGGTACAGGTAATCACTTGCGTGGAACCGGACACGGCTCTAATTCGCGTCGTATCTGATGTGATTGCTGCTGAAACAGGAACAAATCCTCTGGCCGATGACTTGGTTCGACTTTGTCATTCGGGACCGGAGTTAGCGGTGGCGTGCCACAAGGCCCCGTACGATGTCATCGTGTCTTGTCTTGATCAGCCAGCGCTAATGCGATCGATGTCGTCTTCGACCGTTGAGTTTTACCGGCGCGTTAGCAGACGGCTATCGCGTGCCGGTATTTTTTGTCAGAGGATTCAGCACGTCGACGTCGGAGCTGAGTCGATTCAAAGACTCTTCAAGACAATGATTGCGGCATTCCGCGACACGGCGGCCATCGAGGTTGCGCCGGGAGAAATGCTGCTGTTGGGGACTAATGCGCCAGAGGGTCTTCGTCGTGAAAAACTCATCGAGCGAATACAGGCGCCGCAAGTAAAGTCTGTACTGAGCCAGCTTGGTTGGGATTGGTCGGTGCCACTGAATTTACCTACCTACGATCACGAGGCATTAGTGGCCGTTTCGTCGAAGCATTCGTGTGCAGTCCATTCCAGTTTGAACGGCTTCTCCGCGTTTCGAATGCCACTAGATGTGGTGCGATGGTCCTCGAAGATTCAGGAGTTCCGTACTTTGCTGGCTCGGCACGCTGGACGGCTGTTGATGTGGCTTGGCGAGTCAGGCGACGATTCAGAGGTTTTGAGGCGGCTGGCGGAAGTAAACAGCCAACAGCGGTTGATGAGTGATCATCCGGACGAATATTGGATGTACCGCAAGGCCGTGAAAGAACAAGTCACTCAGCGTCCCAGGTCGTTAATTCAGCAAGTTAGTCACAGGCAACCGAAACGACGAATCCATCCGGAAGATCGACGGCGGATGCGTTATTTCCAAGCCTTGGCAGATGCCGCGAAGCAACCGACACTACAGAACATTAACCAGGTTGCTTCGTTTCATTCGCCGTACGATCCGCTCATTAGTTATTTTGTCCATCAGGAAGTCGCCGAATTGTATTCGCGTTGTGGGCAGCGCGATGTTGAACGCGAATTTTCGCATCGTCTGTATGCGATTTATTTTGCGTCATCATCCGACCGTTCAGTGCGAAATGTTGCCGATGCTTTGAAACTGCTGGCCGCGCACCCGCAAGCAGTCTCCGACCCGTTTTTCCGCTGGGATCATTTCAGCGGTCTGCTACAGATGCTGAAATCGCGCTGGTATGTCCGTAGCTCCATAAAACCTAGTTCGTCGCCGATTGTTTTGAATGACATCGAACAAAGCATTTCGGCCATCGAGACAACGTTTCAAGTCATGGGAGAATTGTCAGAGCAAATAGGACTGCCCGCAAAGGATTGGGACGCGCGCCGCAAGGTGGTAGAACAAAGTTTGGTGCGGCCGCTCAGGGCGTATCGCAGCAAGGTTTTGTCGCAACACTACCGCAGTGGGCCTCAGAATAACAGTCGTAAATAGTGAAGAATAGTTCAGCGACATTAGGACAAGTTGATCAGTTTTGTGCTGCGTCAACGTGTTATTTCGTTGTCCTTGAGATGAGTTTCTTGAGCGATTTGAGAAAATGGCCGAATCGGATTTTTGAAGAACTGGGTTTTTGTTTGGAGAGGCGAGTAAGTGACAGCTAGCGAACAAACCGATCTGGTTGTCATCGGCGGTGGGCCCGGTGGCTATCCGGCGGCGCTTGCAGCTGCCGGTCGGGACATGAAAGTGATACTGGTGACAGATGAAGAAAATCTCGGAGGCAGTTGTCTACATCGAGGGTGTATTCCATCCAAAGCACTGCTGCACGTTGCCAAATTGATTCATGAATCTGCAGAGGCAGCTATTTGGGGAATTGATTTTGGATCGCCGAAAATCGACCTGGACAAACTGCGAGACTGGAAGTCCTCGGTCGTCGGAAAACTGACTGGCGGCATCAAGGAGCTGTGTCGAGCTCGCGACTTGAAACTAATTCACGCGAGTGCCCGTTTCGTGAATTCTCAAACGATTCAACTTGACGAACGCGATAGGCCAGGCGGGCAACTGAAATTTCGACATGCAATTGTAGCCACAGGTTCTTCGCCCGTTATGCCCTCAATGTTTGACATTGATGATCACCGAGTGCTTAATTCAATTAGCGCATTAGAATTGCCTGAAATCCCCAAACGACTGCTTGTGATCGGGGGCGGCTACATCGGATTGGAAATGGGTACCGTGTACGCTGCATTAGGATCGAAGGTCACAGTGATCGAAATGCTCTCTGGTTTGCTGCCGGGCGTGGACCGTGATTTGGTGCGTCCGCTGACCAAATGTCTGAAAGAGTCCTTCGAAGCGATTCACATAAAAACTCAAGTGAAGAAAGTGACGGCCAAATGCGACGGTATCGTCGTGCAATTGGAAGGGAACGACATTTCCTCACCACAGACCTTCGATTCGATCTTGGTCGCGGTCGGCCGTCGGCCGAATACTTCAGGGATTGGTTTTGAGAAAACAAACGTCGAACTCGACGAGAAGGGCTTCATCAAAGTCGATCGGCAACAACGCACGACTGATCCGAACATTTTGGCGGTAGGAGATATCGTAGGCGAACCAATGTTGGCCCACAAAGCAACACGCCAAGCAAAGGTGGCTGTAGGTGCGTTGGCGGGAGAACCAGTCGAGTTTGACAATGCCGTGATTCCCGCAGTTGTCTTTACCGATCCCGAAATCGCCTGGTGTGGGTTGACTGAAACGGAAGCAAACACCAGCGGACGCCCTATTAAAGTGGCCCGGTTTCCCTGGGCCGCGTCGGGTCGCGCTCATACCTTGGGGCGGACCGAGGGACTTACAAAGTTGATTTTCGATCCAGACACGGAACAACTGTTGGGAATGGGAATCGTCGGTTCGGGTGCTGGTGAATTGATCGCAGAAGGAGTTTTGGGTATCGGATTGGGGGCGACGGCCCGCGACGTGGGTGGTTCCATGCATGCCCACCCAACCCTTTCGGAAACCGTCATGGAGGCTGCCGAAAGCCGATTTGGTCAAGCGACACACATCGCGCATAAGGTGCAGCGACAACGATTCTGACCTTGCCAACCAGGAAGAGTAAACGACGGACGCCGATTTAGAACAGCAACTGGAATTAGGAACTACTGAGAACCTCTTTTCACGATTTTTATAGGAAAACACGTAACCGGACACAAACACGGTGGACTGGGACAGTTGGCGGTCATGGCCATTTGTGGACGTGACATTACGTCGTCATGTCGCTATGTCTCCGCACTAGCGATCGTTTACACTAGCCGGTGGACGCCCGTGGTGTTGGCGATCGTTGCTGTGGTACTGTTTCTATTTTGTTCGATTGATGCCGAGGTGGTTGGCGTTTTGCCATTAAACGTTGGTGCATACAACGCCAGAAAGTTTCGCGCGTCAATCACCAGCTGCTTGACAATTTTGTCATAGATGGCCATTGCGGTGATCTCGGCTAACGAGGCTATATGCTACGTACATCAACTTTGTCACACTCGGTGATAACTTAGCCAACTTGACCAAGAGGTTGTCGAAAGGTTGAACAATCCCATCCAATTTCATGTTCTTGGGTTCGCCGGGTAGCCGTTTCATGTGTGGCCTGGCCGAACGGCCAGCTGACTAGCTCGATCACGCAACAAGTTATCTCCAGGAGAAATGTTCTAACAACTCTTGGCAAGGAAACGAAATATGTCCACCAAACAAACTGGCCCAACCGCGTTGGCTGGCCGTCTCAACGACAATGCAGAATGGGACGATCCCCTGTTACGGCTCGCTCAGAGTCAGTTTCTTAAAGCAGCCGCAATCATGAAGCTGGATGAAAACATCAAAGAGCGGCTTCTGGTTCCCCAGCGGTCGCTTTTGGTCAGCTTTCCATTTCGCCAAGACAACTATAGTGAAGTCGAAACCGTGTTCGGCTATCGCGTACAGCATGTGCTCACGATGGGCCCAACCAAAGGCGGCATTAGGTATCATCAAAGTGTAAATCTGGGCGAGGTGTCCGCGTTGGCTATGTGGATGACCTGGAAGTGTGCCTTGATGAACTTGCCGTTCGGCGGTGCCAAGGGGGGTGTGCGAATTGACCCGACAAACTTGTCGCGTGCCGAATTGCAGCGCGTGACGCGCCGCTACACCATGGAAACGATTTCGATGATTGGTCCGGACAAAGATATTCCCGCTCCCGACATGGGCACCAATGAACAAGTCATGGCCTGGCTGATGGACACCTACAGTCAGCAGGTCGGATATGCGGTTCCCGGAGTCGTCACGGGCAAACCCGTCGAGCTGGGCGGATCACAGGGACGTACTGACGCGACCGGCCGTGGCCTGGTGTATCTGATTCGGGAAGCGGCCGAGCATATCGGTGTCGAATTGAAGCGAGCGACCGCGGTTGTGCAAGGATTTGGTAACGTCGGCAGAAGCACCGCGAAGTTCCTGGAAGAACTGGGTGTGCGAATCATCGCCGTCAGTGATGTGACGACTGCGATTTACAACGAGAACGGCATTTCGGTCAATTCAATGGTGGAACACGTAGATGCAAACCGTATGCTCAAGGGATTTCCCGACGGCCAGGAAATGTCAAACCAGGAAATGCTCGAATTACCCTGTGACATTCTGGTTCCCTGTGCTGTGCAAAACCAGATTACAGGCGACAATGCCGCTCAGATTAGCTGCAAGCTGCTGGCCGAAGGGGCCAACGGACCGACTACCTTGGAAGCCGACCAGATTTTGAACGAACGCGGAATCTTTATTTTGCCCGATGTTCTGGGCAACGCGGGAGGTGTGACGGTGTCATACTTTGAATGGGTTCAGGATGCGCAAAATTACATGTGGACATTGGACGAGATCAACGCTCGGTTGCACAAAATTATGACCGACGCTTTCCGCCGCACTATGCTTCGGGCGCAACGCGACGGACTCGATACGAGAACTGCTGCTTTGATCGAGGGAATCGAACGCGTTGCTGCGGCCAAGTTAGTTCGGGGGCTATTTCCTTAGCCCCAGACATTTGGTTTATGAATACAGGCCCGCAAATTGCCGATTTCACGACGCGGTCGTTTTCTGCCAATATGGCACTTCCGCCTAAAATGTAGATTCATGCCAATTTGGCAGCTTCAGTTTATACTTGTCCTGCCAAAAATGTCAGTAATCTCATGATGTAACTCATAATTCAACAACAGGTTATGGGCTATTTCTTTTGAGAATCATAAAGTGGCACGCGATTTGTACTGTTAGAGCAGCGATCAGATCAGGCTGGTCCACCATTCAAGAAACGGGTTTTAATTCGTTGTTTCACGTGCATGACGACGTACTCTCAAAATTAAATTAGGAGAACGAACAATGACGAAATCACTGATTCCTTTTGGCATGCGGTTAGGGTTGTTTGACGAATTTAGCAAAGAGGTGAACGACATGATGGGCCGGTTCTTTACAGTTGAGAACGGCAGCGAGTTATCGCGGGAAGCGAGTTGGGTTCCCCGCCTGAATTTTTCCGAGACCGATGAGCACTATGACGTTACGTTTGATCTGCCCGGGATCAAGCCAGACGAAGTGAATGTCGAGTTGTGTCACGGCGATCTGTGGATCACGGGTGAGCGGAAGGCACAGTCGGAAGAGAAAGGTAAATCGTGGCATCGAGTGGAACGACACTACGGTCAGTTCCGTCGAGTCGTACGACTGGGCGACGACATCGACTCTAGCAACGTCGATGCCGAATACAAGGATGGTGTGCTTCGCATCACGGTTTCAAAGACCGAACAGGCTCGGACCAAGAAGATCGAGATTAAGTCTTGATTGATCTGACCAAAGGGCCCCGGTTTCTATTAGAAGCCGGGGCTTGCGCTTTAACTGACGAGGATGGCCATCTGTACCGCACTTAAGCAACGGCATTGGCAAAACAGACACGGGTACAAATGGAATCCGAGATACAGGTGCAGCGTATCGATTCTGTGCCATGCCGAACAGTTTGTGCATGGTGGGACGTCGCAGGTCGGTGTCGAGTAACAGCACGCGCTTGCCTGATTGAGCTATGGCGATGGCTAGGTTCGAGATGAATGTCGTCTTGCCGTCACCATGGACTTCACCACGCGGCCGATAGCGAATGTGTTCGACCTTGTTTTTTGTTTCGATTTATTTTTTAGCGCATAGATAGCGACGTCCTTGGCTGCTGCGGTTCTGCAGGTATTGATCTCAGGTGTCATCGAGTTCGATGACAGCCGTTTGGTCCCACTCGAATCATTCGTGTGACTGGGAATGAGCCTGAGAGGCTCAAACATGATATTTCAGGGCGCAGCCGTCGTTGTTATACAGAAAGAATCGCGTATTATCGCTCTACTGTGAGCACTCTCGGACCTTGTAGCCCGAATCCAACCGGAAACACGCGACATGCAAGACGCATTCTTGGTCGTTGCCGCCCTGTTGCTCGTCGGATTTATTTTGCGAGTGAAGTTTAAGATCCTACAGGTGCTGTTCATTCCCGCCTCGATTGCTGGTGGATTGATTGGACTGGTAACCGTGCAGGTTGGAAACATGGTTCGGGGACCCTTGGTAGCGACACCATCGGCCGATATTCACCTCTCCTGGTGGCACGCGACCATACAATGGCTTTCGGAAGATATCGTAAATCAGCTTGAGAGATGGCCTGGCTGGCTGATTGCGGTGGTGTTCGCTGGACTGTTCCTTGAAAAGGAGAGCCGATCGTTTCGTGAGAGCATTAGGCTTGCCAGTCGCGAAGGCCTTGTCGTTTGGATCATCGTATTAGGGCAGATTGCCCTAGGGCTGCTGGCGACGTGGTTGGTCATCCAACCGTTTTTTGACGTGCCAAATTCGTTTGGAATGTTGATCGAAACTGGATTCGCCGGCGGACATGGCACGGCCGCAGCTATGGGAGAGATTTTAAAAGCGGATCCCATCAATCTAAAGCAAGCGTTCGATCTTGGAATATTCATGGCAACGATTGGGTTGGTGTTCAGCGTTGTCAGTGGAATCGCCTATATCAACCTGGCCATGCGGTATGGCTGGACCAGAGCTGGAGATATGAGGTTACCAATTCTTACTGGTTTGGAATCGAGACAACAACCCGAATGCGTTGCTCGCGGTCTTGTCCGTTCCGAAGTGATTGACCCGTTGGTTTTTCAGACACTCATTTTAGCGACAGCCTTTGTACTGGGGATTGGAATGCAAGGCGTCGTCATGCGGCTGTTTCCGTTTACGCGGAGTTTTCCACTGTTCATCTACACACTGTTCGGCGGTTTAATCGTCAGGCGAAGTATGGACGTTTTGAAGATCGGTGATCTTATTGATGCGGCCAGCATTCGGCGATTAACGTCCGCCGCTATGGAATTTCTGGTCGTCGCAGCGATCACATCTCTCAACATACATGCGGTCATTAGCCTGATCGTGCCGCTTTTGATTCTTTTAGGATTGGGTTTTGTCTGGACTGGATTTTGTCTCTTGTACGTCGGTCGCCGGCTCTTGCCGAAAGATTACTGGTTTGAGTTGGGCATCATCAATTATGGCATGTCAACCGGAACGACAGCCACCGGCTTGGTGCTGTTGCGGATCCTCGACAAGGATATGGACTCTGGTGCCGCCGAGGACTACGCGCTGGCAGCCCCACTCTCCACACCCTTCATTGGCGGTGGTGTGATCACGCTAACTCTTCCGTTACTCCTCGAAAAAGTACACATTGGAAGTGCGGCGATTGCAATGTGTGCGGTGATCGCGGTTTTGTACTTCGTCGGTTCAATGTGGTCTGGACGGAACGCAACGGACGCCTTCTAATCGTCCGACAAACGTTGTTGATCCGTGCCAAGAAAATTAATCCAGGGAGGATACCAAAATTGAACAGAGGCGGTCACGGCCAGAATCACCGCCGCTGCACCACTGATAAACGCGCCACAGTATAAACTGCTTGGTGAGTAGGTCCAAATAACGGTTTGCGCTCCAGCCGAAAGTTGAACGCCGCGGAACAATCCTTCGACTTCGATACCGTCGGTCTCGATTCCATTGACGGTCACTGTCCAACCGGGATAGAGGAGTTCGGTCAAGACCAACCGACCAGCTGTGCGGGATTTAGTTTCGATGATCACTTCATTCGAGCCGTAGTCGACGATTCGCGCTGTCGCTTCAGGTTGGGTTGTTGTCCAGCCAACGCGGCCGCGAGTCCCTTGAAGCTGGTAAAGATAAAGCAGTTCGCCTGATCTCGCCCAGACTCGGTTCAAAACAGGATCTATTCCTATCCAGATTTGTTTCGACGACCAAGCGGTTTCGTCGAGTGGCTTAAAACTGAGAATGTGGGTGACGCCTGCCCTTTTTAAACAATCAATCTGTTCCTTGGACGGCGGCGCAAAAGTGTGATCGCTTTCACTGTCCGGAAATTCAGGTAGGAAATTATTCAACACCGTATACTGTTCTGGTCCAAACGTCAGGTAAACGGGGATCGACGCGCAACCCAAAACAGTCGGAAAGTTCGCACCAGGAGCAAATAGTCGAACTTCACCGTCGTATTGTGATAGCTCAATCCGCACTGGACTGTCGCTGAGAAACGTGATTGGCGGGTTCCTGACAATTGGACTTAAATTGACGAGCCGACTAACCAGCCAGAAATCTGAGATCGTGATAGCAAATAAGCAACAACCAAGTAAAGCTTTGCCGGCCGGCACCAGAGACAACGATGATCCGTAAATGCGACCGCTTGGACGTCGACGAAAATTGATTTCTCCGGAACCTAGAAGCACAGCGACGATCACCAGGATAATGGCGACGACCGCCAGAAAGTCGACGACTGATTCCGGCACTCCGTTGTTCGACAATGTCAATGGATCAGCGATATTCCATTTCCCGACGAAAAAGTTGACGTCGTCGATCAGTTGAACCTGACTGAGAACAGCAGCTACGAGTGAGATGCCTAATATCAACCCGGCTGATCGAATCAAACTGTCTGATGACAGTATGTTTTGAAACGATCGGCCCGCCAGAATCGCGACAGCAAACGTAGTGACAATTCCAAACCGGCCTGGTCCCTGGAAAAAGCTGAAACCGGGAAGATGTTCAGTTAGCGGCAAGAACCATCCCGGTGTGTAGCATAGCGCGAGTAGCCCTAAGGTGAGCCATGTGAAGGAAGTTCCATCGGTCGTTCGAACGCCCCGCACGGCGCCACACAATGCGAGAATTAATGGAACTAGGCCAAAGTAAAGATGCGCCTCGACCTGATTCGTTCGCACGCCTGTTGCTTCGTGTTCGTCTCTAAACTCTTGTTTTCGATCCGTCAGCGGCGAGTACCAGTGCCACGGCCGTACGATTTGTGACCAATACCAGACGGGAATCGATCCAAACGAAAGCTCATGGTGTTGGCCTGGAGAACGTCGCTGGCTCAACTGTTTTAATTCCCATGTCGGGAGTAATTGAATTGCCGCCAGCCCAAAGCTGAAACCGACGAAGACCGCAATGACGGCCGCCGATTGCCATTTGCAATGCGACACAAGTTTGACGGATCCATCACCGCCTATCCAAAGGCGAATCGGTACATATGCAACCAACAGTAACTGTGTGATAAAAGCAATCTGGAAGTGACCGGCCAGCATTTGCAGCGCCAACACAATGCTCAGTCCGATCGCAAATCGCCACCTTCGCGTTTGGAGGAACGACTCGGCGCACCACAGTGCCGCCGGCAGCCAAGCTCCACCAATGATCGCCCATTCAACACAATTGCGAGGTGGGAACCAGGCGTATGTATAGACCAGACCGCATAGCCAGGCCGGAAGCAGCTTTAAACCAAGTCTTCGGGCGAATAGGGCTGTGAATACGAATGTCAGAATATAGTGCAGTAGGTGATTGGCATTATAGGCTGAATTAATGTCAAGGACGCGATAGAACAACAGGTGCGGTGGATAAAAAACCCCTGTCTGACTTTCGCCGATCAGTGGGTAGCCAAAGCCTGCACGATTATTCCACAGAGGAAACTTGCCGGCCTGAAGTTGCTCGGCATAAAAAACCTTCTGCGGGTAGTAATAGGAATAAACGTCTCCGCCGACAAAGCCGCTGCCTTGCCACAGCGGCAACCAGAACACAAATGTTAAGCCGGCGCCAGCAAGAAACGTTGCACAAAAGATTGCAAATCTGAGAGTTGTCGCGTCCGACTGTTGCATTGAATCTGCTTGTTCGGACAAACGTGTTATCCTTTGCTCGCGAAATTGGCACCCGTCACGGCGTTCACTGGATCGTGCGAGATCGCGGCGTGAGAGTACGCTTTCATTTATTCTCGCGTTTTGGCCGGAATGCGACGAGCAGTACGGCGCCGATTAGGCTAAAAAGTGAATCGCCCAGATACCATAGAGTTGGAACGCCGTTCGTCATTCCGGTTACGAAACAGACGACTGCTGTCAAAGATAGTCCACAGATGGCGATATTAATCTGCGTTTTATGGCGTGTTGGATTGGCGGCGGCTACTAGCAAGACTGCGCCGATCCACAGATAGGCCACGAATGACGCTCGCAGTGCGTAGACGAATAAAGCTTCTGTCGGCCAAAGTTCTTCCACGCGGTCTGCACCACCGAGCCAGCTGAGCATCGCCTTTAGCCACGCTTCTGGTAGAACGATCCCGAAGCCTGCCAGACAAAACAGGCTTCCGGTGATGATTAGAACCACCCGCAATAAAATCGCCCGCGCCATGTTATCGCCCGTGGGTTCGTTTTGTGGTTGCGCACGAAAACTTAAACTTCCCAGATCGGTGTCACAGAAGGTGCGGCGCAGGTCTGACCGCACGAACCTGAGGCTAGTTGTCCGGGTGAGAGAAGTCAAGCAGATTGGCTCCCGCAAAGGAATTCGAAACGTTGGTAAGGTTGACCAAGAGAGCATCTCTTAAGCCGTGTTGATTGTCAAAAACCAAATCG
>CAUZSN010000051.1:0-18500 GCA_963582345.1 Planctomycetota bacterium | reverse complement strand
ACGAGGTGCTTTTTGTCCCAATCTATACGGCCCGCGAAGATAATACCGACTTGGCCAAGACGACCGTTTGCGAATTGGTTGCGCGAATGTCGGAACAAGGCCAAAAAATTCGGTTTCTACCTTCGCTTGACCAGTTGATTCGAACTTTAGAGGATGAGACACTTCCGGGCGACGTATTGATCACGATGGGTGCCGGAGATATCGACCGGGTTCAGCATGAGTTCACTCGACGACTTCAGAGAAATCACTCAGCGAGATAAGCCTCTTGCGCCGTATACCTGGCTGAAAGTCGGAGGGGCTGCGGAATATTTCATCGAGCCGCGGCATCCCGACGAATTGGCACACGTCATTCGCTGCTGCCACGAGAACCAGATTCCTATGCGAGTTCTCGGCGGCGGATCGAACGTACTAGTCCGTGATGACGGTGTCAGCGGGGTTGTGTTGCGGATGGCTGGCGAAGAGTTCTCGAAAATTGCAGTCGATGAAACCACTGTCCGATCGGGAGCCGGCGCGCTCCTGTCGAATCTCATTTCTCAAAGCGTCAGTGAAGGACTGGCGGGGTTAGAATCCTTGGCTGGGATTCCGGGTACTGTCGGCGGAGCATTACGCGGCAACGCGGGCGGACGAAGTGGCGACATCGGCCAGTTTGTGAAAAGCGTCACTGTGCTGACGGCCAAGGGCGAACAGTTCACTCGCTCAGAAGACGAACTTGCATTCGCCTACCGATTCAGCAGCATCAACGAACTAGCTATTTTGGAAGCCACCTTTGAACTGCAACCAGATGATCCAGACGAAATCACTCGCCGCATGCGCAAATTATGGATCATGAAGAAGGCCACACAACCTTTGACTTTCCAGTCGGCCGGCTGCATGTTCAAAAATCCACGAGGCATGAGTGCTGGGACATTGATCGATCAGGTAGGTCTAAAGGGAACTCGCATCGGCGAAGCCGAAATCAGCGACCGCCATGCTAACTTCGTAGTGACGACCGAAGGTGCCAAATCGGATGACGTCCTGCGACTCATCGATCGGACTCGCGCGAAAGTCGCCGAACAATTCGGAGTCGACTTGAAATTGGAAATTGAAATCTGGTAAGTCGGCGGTCTAGGATTCGAAGTGCTGCCAACAAGATGACAACGGTTATTGTCCATCGTTATGTTGTTGTTTTCTCTGGCGTCGAACCTAGGATTGTGTTACCACTCGCATCTGCCTGGTTCTGATCCAAACCATATTCGTCAGCCTCTAACTCACAACCACAGACCAAGAAACCCCAACCCACTCGCCTGGCAGCAAGGAGGCGTGCATTGGCGACTTGCAGTTCACGGCGACACGCGCCGCTGCGGATCGCCGTTTTAGCCGGCGGTGAGTCCCCGGAACGAGATATCAGCCTGTGCAGTGGTGCTGCCGTCCTGCGAGCTTTGCAGGACCGCGGCCATCACGCAACTCAGATCGACCCGGCTGACTGTAAACTGGCTGATTGCTCGTGGAACGACTACGACATCGCATTTTTGGCACTGCACGGTCCGTTCGGCGAGGACGGTCAGATCCAACGGATCCTGGAAGAGATCGGCATTCCATTCACAGGCAGCGACTCAACCGTATCGCATCTGGCATTCAGCAAGTCGGCATCGAAGGAACGATTCCTGCAAAACAGCGTACCCACACCGCCGTACGTGCTGATTCACGAAACAGATAGTGTCGCCCGCGTACAACAACACGCGGCCTCTCTGGGATTCCCACTAGTCGTCAAACCGGACGGTCAAGGATCCAGTTTGGGAGTCAGCATTGTCTGGTCACACAGCCAGTTGCGGCAGGCAGTGAGTCGCTGCTTTCGCTACGATACATTCGGAGTTCTCGAAACAGCCATCGTCGGGACCGAATGGACGCTAGGGATGCTTGACGACATCGTTTTGCCCCTGATTCAAATTAAAACCGATCGTGGCTTCTTCGACTATACGGCGAAGTACGTAGACAACACGACACAGTACAAGTTTGAATTCGACCTGCCACCGCATATCATCCAAGCTGTCGAATCTGCCGGCCGCAATGCGTGCGACGCTTTAGGCACCCAAGGCTTCCCGCGAGTTGATATCCGATTGGACCAATACCATCAACCCTGGGTGCTGGAAGTCAACACTATCCCGGGGCTGACTAACCATAGCTTAATCCCAAAGGCAGCCATGCACTTGGGCATGGACTTTGCCGATTTCTGCGAACGAGTCATCGAAAACTGTTTCATTCACTCGCCAGCCAACCCGCACAGCTCGTAAAACACGGGAATCCGGCCGCAAACTACACCGCATTCCCATTTTAGTCGAACGAGTGAAAATCTCGCGATAAGACTGTGTCGATCAATAGCCATGAAGGTGATGTCGCGTGCGTAATGGTGCAATTTTAGCAAACCACGCTGTGGAAGAACGTGTCCTCACATTCACCTCATTGATGAAACCAAGGATGACAAGGCTCCTGTTGAGCTGACATTTCGGCTCCTCCGCAGGAGCCCCACCCTTCCTGGTTGGGAATTCCGGAACACCCTGTCAGCTGTCACTCGAAAGAAACGATTCGACTTTATGGCACCGACAATAAACACCCAAAGCGCGAAGGTGGACAGTTCTAAAACTAGCCGTGGACGATTATCTGAGTTTCTGTTACGTCCTCGCATGTTGCTGTTGCTGGCGATTGCGGTGTCCTCAACGGTTGTTATTCCACTTGTAAAGCAATCGCTGCCGGATCTGAGTCAGCGTGTCGAGTACCGTTTCAAAACTTCGAACATAGAAATCAACAGCGCACCGCACTGGGTTCCGCCCGATTTAGTCCAGCAGGTTGTCGATTGCAAGGCTCTGCCGCAGGAAGTTTCGCTTTTGGAAACGAACCTCACAAGGGAGATTGCCGAAGCATTTGAGATTCATCCGTGGGTGGCCGAAGTCGTCTGCGTCCAAAAATCGTTTCCGGCCAGAATCCAAGTCGAATTGCAGTATCGTCGGCCAGTGGCAATGGTGCAAGTGAAACAGGGAACGTATCCCATTGATGCGAACGGCGTGCTGCTACCACCTGCTGATTTCTCTGTCGCGGGCATGAGTTGCTATCCGCTAATTCTAAACGTTCCATCAATGCCACAAGGACCTGCGGGGACGAGTTGGGGAGACGCAACCGTCATCGGGGCAGCGCGATTGGCGAACGTATTAGCGTCAACGAATGACGGTGTCTCGTTATGGAGAGAATTCGGACTAGCAGCCATTCGCGTTCCGCGTAGAACGAAAGCGAATGTCAACTCTGAAGAACTAATCTATGACCTTGTGACCGAAGGTGGCTCGCGGATCATTTGGGGTCGCACGCCCGGGACACGTCATCCGGAAGAACTCTCCGCCGATAAAAAGATCGATCGGCTGCACAAATACCTCACCGCTTTTGACGGCTTTGACCATCCCCACGGTCCATACGAAATCGACATTCGCCATTGGCAGGAAATCACGCGACGACCACTGAGCCTGCGTAATTCTCGGCTGCTACGGTAAAGCAACCGTAACGGTTAAAACTTGACCCACAACACCAATTATGTGTCTAATGAAGAGGCGAGAGCAGACTTCTTCATCTTTGGGGAAAACCGTGGCTGACCGACCTGTCGAACATCTGCCGTTACGTGAACTGTTGACCGACGCTGACCGATTGACTCGCGACCTGATTGACCACATGAAAAGAGGTTTTATTCCAAAAGTTAAACAGTTAAACGATTTTGTGAAGGTAGACTTCTACGCTAACGACGAGAAAAGGATTCATGACGTCACTGTCCGCAACCAATCCAGCCAACTCCTCGATAGCGAGGACTTCAGCAAACAGCTTTCCGACAAGTTGAACCGGTATGTCACAGCGATCGACGCTGCAGTGGAGAAAATTATCGAAATTTGATAGCTTGACCCATCATTTCAATGAGTTTTCGTGTCTTCCCAAAGCCTTTGGAACACGGATCGAGAACCGACCGGCTCAACCCCGGTATCATTTCTGATGACATCCACCATTCGATCGGTAGCGCACGTGTCCACTGACGATCACCGTGTGAGCCCTGCCGCAGACTTCCCATCCGGCGAACGGAGTGTTTCGGCTTTTTGAGCAGAACTTGCCAGCATCGATCGTCCACTGGGCTTTGGGGTCGATCAGCGTGACATCAGCGTCGGCGCCAGGACGGAGCGTTCCTTTTTGAATGCCTAAAATTGAAGCCGGACTGATCGTCAATTTAGCGATCAATTCCGACCAGCTCAGGTGCCCCGGTTCGATCAGGGTCTTAATGCAAATTGGCAGCAGCGTTTCCATTCCGACGATACCAAACGGAGCCTGGTCCAGTTCACGGTCCTTTTTCTCGACTGCGTACGGCTGATGATCCGAACAGATGACGTCGATCGTCCCATCCTTCAGTCCTTCGACTAACGCATCAATGTGCTGCTGACTTCGCAGCGGCGGATCGACCTTGCAATTGGAATCGAATGTTTGCAATTCGGCATCGGTCAGTGCTAGGTGTTGCGGTGTAACTTCGGCGGTGACACGGACATTTCGAGCCTTGGCCCGCCGAATTTGATCGACGCTTCCTGCTGTAGAAATTGTCATCAGGTGCAGACGGCCGTCCGCCATTTCAGCCAGCGCAATATCGCGCCCGACCATGATATCTTCAGCAGCAGCTGGCATGCCTCGAAGACCCAAGAAAGTCGAATACTGCCCCTCGTGCATTACGCCGTCAGCGACCAATTCGGGAACCTGGGGATGATTGAAGATCGGACAATTGAACATCCGCGTGTATTCCAGAGCGCGACGCATAATCTCGGCATCGGCAACCGGATTCTTGGCGTCGGTGAAGGCGACCGCTCCGCCTTCCACCAATTGGCCGATTTCGGCCAACTCTTTCCCTGCATGATTCTTTGTTACTGCACCCAAGGGAAAGACATGGCAATGTCCAGCCCGGTCGCTCTGCAACTGGACGAATTCCACGGCGGCCCGATTGTCGACCACTGGAGAAGTGTCGGGCATACAGACGACGCTGGTCATGCCACCCGCCAAAGCGGCTGCCGTACCCGACGAAATCGTTTCGTCCTTCTCATCCCCAGGCTCGCGCAATGAAACGTGCATGTCGATCAGACCAGGGCACACAACCAAACCACTGGCATCGACCAAGTGATCGGCAACGGCTGTGGCATCGTCTATTGCCACGACCTTATCATCTCGCAGGAATAGATTTGCTACCCTGTCAATGTCTTGACTAGGATCGACAATCCGTCCTCCCCGAATCAGTGTGGTGCTCATATTTGCTAGCTTTGGATTTTGTTTTGACGACATTGGTGCAGCAAAAACAGACACGCCATGCGAATAACCAATCCGTTGGTGACTTGATCCAGAATGACCGAATGGCTGCCGTCGGCTACATCGGGCGTCAGTTCAACTCCTCGGTTGATCGGACCTGGGGCCAGAATCAACACGTCCGACTTGGCCGAGCGGATCCGGTCGGCAGTCATTCCGAAGAAGTGCGCGTATTCACGAATCGACGGAAAAAATGCACCTCGCTGCCTTTCGAACTGAATACGCAGCAGATTAATGCAGTCGGTTTCACCCAAAATTTTATCAAAATTGTTCGAGACTTCGACGCCAAGCTTTTCAATATGCGGAGGAATCAATGTTGACGGGCCACAAACGATGACGCGTGCGCCGAGTTTAGTGAGTCCCCAAATATTCGACCGGGCAACTCGGCTGTGAAGAATATCGCCGACCAACGCCACGGTCAGCCCTGCGATCCTTTTTCGATGTTCGCGAATCGTGAAGATATCCAAAAGTCCCTGCGTCGGATGCTCGTGCGTACCGTCTCCGGCATTCAACACACTAGCGTTCAAATGCTTAGCCAACAGGTGAGGCGTGCCGGACGTGCTGTGTCGAACAACGACCTGATCGACTCCCATCGCTTCAATATTTCGCGCCGTGTCGATAAATGTTTCGCCCTTGGTAAGACTGCTCCCAGACGACGAAAAATCCACCGTGTCCGCACTCAGACGTTTCGCGGCTAGACTGAAACTCGTTCGTGTGCGAGTCGAAGGCTCAAAAAATAAATTCGCCACCACCGTCCCGGAAAGGGCGTCCAGTTTCACCTTGCCTGCCGTGGCCAGCAGCTTGAATTCCGCTGCCTGATCCAGAATCAATGTGATCTCATCAGCACTCAGGTCTTCCAGACCCAATAAGTGCTTCTTCGTCCAAGGACCCTTAGTCGAGGTCTCCCGGTCTGATTCTGTGCTCATGATCTAAGGAAGTTGATCCCAAGTGCATCGGCTGCCTGCGCAGCCCTACTGTATTCTAAAGGAGCGGTCGTAGGCAGTCCGAAATCCAGCGGTGCGGGCATCCAATCACACTGACTGCCAACATCATCGATCGTATCAATCACCGTTGCGGGGTTCAATCGTCAACGGGACGATTGTCCGCGGACTTCCGCGCTGACTCTTCGGATTCCTTCGTACGCGGCAGCCGGGACACATCAATCCCAGGTGGGTCCGACGAGCTGCGCCGTGGGGCCTGGTGTGTTTTAATGGCCGAATCTTGTACACTCGAACCTGCCGGTCCAACGAACTGAAATGGTCCGGTCGAAATACCTTCAACTTGTACAGCGTTGCTGTCCATTATAGTTCGTTGACCGTTCATTGGGTCCATCCACGCGGCTACGATCAGTTCCGGGTTGGCTAACGATCCTTTGCCGTTCATTTGGATTAACTTGAGCTGATCGGTCAACGGAGGCGTCCCGCTCCATTCGAACAAAGCCACATTCGAATGATCCAGGTCAAAAACGCAGTCGTCGGCATCGATCACGATCTGGCAAAAAGACTTCGCACTGTTGAGTTTTTTCTCGCCCATCGAAGTTTTCCTAGCCGTCATGCGCAGCAAGGCCCCCGCCTGGCGTAATGTCAGCGATTGTAGTTTGACGCTGATGTCGCCTTTGACCATAGCATTCGGTCCAAGGCTAAGAAATGCTCCAGGTCCCACTTTTAAGCAGTTTAAACAGCGTACCTCTTGTGGCGCATCCACCGAGTACACAACTGAACTGCTGCCTATAAAGATTGAATCCTTTAGAAGCAAATTTCGGCCGCTGTGTTCATTCGGATCAATGGACTTCCAGACTAAGGCGACTGGGCACCGACCTGCCACATGCGGATCACTGGCCAAGTCATTCAAAGCTGTTTGGAATCGGCATTGGCGAATGGTAACGTTCTGGGCCTGGACCAGGAGCAGAGTGTCTGGGACTGTAGGTGTCGACAACGTGCTTCGAAAATGAACACCCTCGACGGTCAGTTGCTCGGTGCAAACTTTTAGCGGCGTGTCGGTCACCACAATCTCTGCCAGTCGAATCAGCCCGTGGTTGTCCAAAACTTTCTGCGTAGCGACGCTTCGAATCACCAGCGCACCAACGTGCGAGATTTCCGCCACACGGTAAGAACTTCCGGGTTCAAGAAAGATGACTCCCTCGGCATTCGGTGCGGGAATCGATCGTAGTTTCTCGTTTGTTCCGCTTGCAAGAATGGTTGGAGTTTCGGCTCCATACGACCGGGTTGCGCCTAGTTTTGAATTAACGCTCGAAGTCATGCCGACTGCCGGTAAGACGTCAGAGACCTGAGATACGATGTGCAGGAAGTGGCTCCGTGCTCCGTGATCGAACAGTGTCAGTACAGCTCCCGAAACCACGCACAACGCCGCCAACAAAAACGGCCACCTGCTGGAACTGGGCGACAAATGCGCTGGAACGCGAGGCGCACTAGTGTTGAACATCACTCGAAATTTTTCCAACCGTCGGCGGTCCCAGCGACTCGGCGGACCCAACCCCATCAGCGCCTCTCGCGCTGACTGCGGCCGCTGTGACGGATCGCGAATCGTGAACCATTGGATGGCTTCTGCCAAAAATTCTGGCGTGTCAGGGGCCCACTGACGCACGTCCTGAATCGATCGAGTTTGATGAGCGGCCAATCTTGCCAACGGATCACCGATCGGAAATGGGGGACGTCCGGCTAACAAGTGCCACAACAGACACCCGATCGCATACAAATCAGACGCCGAGTTCGCACGCTTGCCCATTCCAATCAGCTCTGGAGCAATTCCGTCATATCGATCCGGTGGCACATCGGCATAGATTACCAATTCTGGCTGAATGGCAGGGCCGATTCCCGCATCAACCAGCACCGAAACACCGGCCGACGTCAGTCGCACATTTTTCGTTCTGATGTCGCCGTGCGCTAAACCACGCGATTCAAGCGCAGCCAGACCGTCAAGCAATTGACGACCAATGACCAATGCAACCGCTGACGGAAATCGACCGCGACGGATGACGAGTTCGGACAATTCCGGACCGGGAACATATCTGCTGATCGCCGCCAGCCGTCCGCGATCAACTCGGTTGAACGCATGTGGAGCCACTAGGGACGGATGCGCAAGTCCGCGGGCAGTGGAAGTCAGTGCCAATAGATTGGCTTCGATCTGCTTAACCGTTTCAGACGAAATTTCAATTTGCTTCAACACACAACGTTCGTTGCCGTCGATTCGACGCGCCAGAAAAGTCGCGGCGGATAAGCCTGTGCCTAAGCGATTGACCAGTAAGCAAGGACCAACGCGTATATCTTTCGGATGTTTTGATTCAAGAATCTTTGCCTGAAATGACGTCAGCTTGCGGGCCTGGACCAGAGCATCAATCCAGATGCTGTCGAAGGCCGGCAGATCGTGTACCAACCGCCGGACTCGCCGACGACACCGCCGTAAATCGTTGACAGAGCACAGCTTCAGATCAAAAAGCAGTTTCTGCAATTGTTTTGACGGCGATTCAAGCAAAATGCAGGATTCCTTTCCTGCTGTGAAAATCTTGCGAACGATCAGTTTATCCCAAATGATCCCTTTCGCAGCAAGGTCAGACATAGGGCCCAGTCAGTTGTCATCGGATGACGTCATCTTTCTGTAGCCGGTTCGCATGTGACAGGTTCGGTCAGCATGTCGTCGCCGAGCTAATTCCTCACATACCGATTCAACCGCAGAACCTAGTCTCGCGGTGCTGTCTGTAAAAAACATGTGTAGCGGAAGCTGTTGCACAACAATCCGAATTCTGTAAGTCATTCGATGTCGTTGATTTCGTAAACACTCAGCACAGGCAATACTCCACCGAGTTCATGTCCGAGCGGCAAGCGTGTTCGCTGTCGTATTCCTTGACCTTAATGCAATAATCGTGTCGTCACTACGATCAGTTGGCACTGCGCGAAGATTGTTCCGACCTGCGCTTCCTGGTTAGTGTCGCCATACTAGGTTGACAATTTCTGTGGCGACATCATGATCAACATCTGTCTCGGCGAGAGGCGTTTGACCAGAGACGTTTTGCGCATTTCGTCATGTTAAATCGGACACCTGAGTCGTCTGTTACACAACTGGCAACGACTCAGCAGTCTCGAGATCAAGAGTTTGTATCTCGCACCGTCCATGCGAACCGCTCGATTGATTTCTGGAGAATCTGATGAACGACTCGAAACCGGCGGACAAAGATACTGCCAAGTTCGCTAAGAAGGCAGCCAAAGCACAAACCAAAATCGAAAAGAAACGCGTCAAACTTCAAGACGCGTCGCATAGCTCCTCAGCTCGGAACACCACAATTGATTATGAGCCAGTAGCAGCACAACGATCAGCGGCGGCAGCGGAGAAACAGGTTAGGATGCAGTGGTACCGAGTCTTAATTGCATTGCTGACACTGGCCGTGGCGCTGGCAACTTTCCTGATCACCGTCAAACCATGGGAACGCCGCGTTCCGACAGACATACCGTCCAAAAGATCCGACACCGGAATCAATGACAGTAGTACTAACTAAATGACGCGACGGAGCCCATCCAGATTGCTCAACTTTATGGCATCGCCATATTTAAAATATCCGGTTCAAATGACTGTACCATAGAAATTCTTTAATTCAGAACCCATCGAATGGGCATCTCAATACACAGTGCTTCTGTGATTGATTACAATCCCGGTGTCTTTAAAAAGTTGTTGGATGTAGCCTTTGGAAACACTTGAAAGGATGTCGTCTGTGGTAGACAGCATCCGATGACTTGTCGGATCAGTCAGGATTTGTTGCTATGACAAAACAAAAATTCAAGCGGGAAGACCTGAAACCGGGTGAGGTCTTGTGCGAATATTGCACGGCAAAGTGCTGCCGGTATTTCGCTCTGCCAATTGAAACGCCAACGACCCGTGAGGACTTCGATCATATCCGCTGGTATTTGATGCACGGTCGGATCTCGATATTTGTTGAGGACGACACGTGGTATTTAATGGTACATGCTGACTGCAAACACTTGACCGTCGACAACCAATGTGGGACCTACGAGGATCGGCCCAACGTCTGCCGCACGTACTCGGTCGTCGATTGTGAATACGATGATGACGCATGTTACGACAAGCTGTTTGAAACGCCCGAACAGATTTGGGAGTACGCCGAAGCCGTATTGCCGCCTCGCAAGTTCAAGAGGAGACCAACGAACCGAACTGTCCCCGTCAACCTGCCCATTTTGAGCGAAGTGTCTGCGTGACGATTGCTGCAACGCGGAAAAGAGACACGATACCGAAGCTACCCCGTGCCGAGTCAACGACAAGGTGAATGCAAACACACAACTCATCAAGCCGAGTACCCTGAAAGGCTTTCGCGACTACCTGCCGCAGGCAATGATGGCTCGCGAACAATTGATTCAAAAGGCCCGCGATGTTTTTCGCAGCTACGGCTTCAGCCCGATTGACACACCGGCATTGGAGTACAGTGAAATCCTGCTGGGAAAGGGAGGCGAGGAGTCGGACAAGCAACTGTTCCGATTCACCGACCAGGGCAACCGAGATGTCGCAATGCGGTTCGACCTGACCGTTCCGCTAGCTCGTTTCGCAGCACAACACGTCCAGGAAATCGGCATTCCGTTCAAGCGGTATCACATCGCCACGGTCTGGAGAGGTGAAAATCCACAAAAGGGCCGATATCGCGAATTCATCCAGTGCGATTTCGACACAATCGGTACGGAATCAAACGTATCAGATATCGAAACGCTGCTAGTCACCCACGATTTGATGCAGAACCTCGGCTTTTCGCGGTTTCGCATCTGTGTCAACAATCGTCTGGTATTGAATGGGTTGTTGGAAAAGCTGGGATTGACCGAGCAGTCGGCCGGTATCCTGAGAGCGCTGGACAAACTGTCGAAAGTCGGCCCGGATGCTGTTCGTCAGGAAATGATCGAGCGAGTTAGAACCACAGCCGAGCAAGCGTCAAGCGTCCTGAAACTAACCGAACTCGCCGGCGAGACAGATCATATCTTTTCCGAACTCGAAACCCTTCTCGCAGGAAGCGAACAAGGGATGAACGGGATCAGTCAGCTCAGGGAAATGTTCGCCGCCTCTCGGACTGCCGGAATTGCCGCGAATCGCATCAAGCTGGACGTTTCCATTGCTCGTGGTCTGAACTACTACACGGGCTCCGTTTACGAAACCTATCTGGACGAATTACCTGGCATTGGCAGTGTCTGCTCGGGTGGGCGATACGATAATCTGGCTGAGTTATTCACCTCGAAAAAACTCCCAGGAGTTGGTGCCAGTTTAGGACTAGATCGGCTGCTGACTGCCATGGAAGAACTGGGAATGGTCGAGAAATCGTCGACGCCAGCTCAAGTACTAGTGACGCAGTTCGATGCCGGGAAGATTGGCGAGTATTTTCGTATTGTTCGTGAAATGCAACGTGCCGGAATTGCATCGGAGGTTTATCCAGACGCGCGTCCGATTGGTAAACAACTGCGGTACGCCAATCGAAAGAGATTCCAAGTCGCCGTGATCGCTGGAGACCAAGAATTTTCGACCGGAACATGGCAGGTCAAAGACTTGATTCAAGGTACACAAACAGAGGTCAGTGAACCGAGGCTGATCGATCACATTCACGGGATTTTGAAATCGGCGGATAAAAGCCAAGTCTAGTAGCGAATTGAAAATGTCAGCAGCTGACCTGATCGCAATTTGTGGATCGAGTCGTCGAATATAAGCGAACTCGCTATGTTTCCACCTCCTCCGCAGCGTGTCGTAATTACAGGTGTTGGCCTGATTACTCCGTTGGGAATCGATCGCGAATCAAGCTGGCAGGGGATGAAAAATGGTAACCGAGCGACTCGTTGGCTTGATCCATGCGATTGGGATATTCAACAACCACGCCAATACTCGCAGACGCGTGGGATGGCCGCTGGAGCACCAGCACCGATGCTCCGTTTCTGTGACGACCAAATTTCGATGGGACGCGGTTCGGACAACGCGCTGGGGATCAACTTGGCCGCTTGTGACCCGGTTATCCAATTGGCGGTTTGCGCGGCATATGAGGCGATGGAAGACGCTAAACTAGAAGTTACACACCTCAATCGAAACCGCATTGGGTGCGTCGTCGGCACTAGCAAAGGTGGTTTACGGAGTTTTGCACAGTCCTTTCGACATAGGTTGAAGCACAACGTTGATTTCTCTGCGGAACTATGGACTCAATTGTTTCCAAATGCTCCCGCAGCCGCGTTGTCGCGTCTGTTCGACCTGCGCGGCCCCTGCCTGTGTCCGATTACAGCCTGTGCCACCGGTTTGGCAAGTCTGGTTCGCGGCGCTGAATTAATTCGAACCGGCTATTGCGATGCGGTCGTTGTTGGCAGCACAGATGCTTCGCTGCAGCAAGTGTTGCTCGCGTCGTTTCAGCGGTTAGGAGTGCTCGCGCGAGGTTTTGACGACCCGGAAACGGCCTGTCGGCCCTTCGATCGACACCGGAACGGCTTTCTGGTGGGCGAAGGCGCCGGCATGCTGATCATGGAGCGATCCGATTGCGCTGCTGATCGCGGTGCCATACCTTACGCGGAATGGGTTTCAGACGGTTGCGTGACTGATTGCGCCGGACTGACCCAACTGGAACCGCAACCGCATGCACTAACGCGGTTAATCCAAGACGTGTTGCGTCGCGCCGAGCTGACGTCAGATGAAATTGATTATGTCAATCTTCATGGCACGGCGACCATTCAAAACGACATCTGCGAGACGCGCGCCTTAAATGCTGCGTTGGGACGGTCGGCTCAACATGTCTGCTGTTCGGCCTTAAAGGGTGGAATTGGACATCTGCTGGGATCGGCTGGAAGCGTTGAACTGGCGTGCACCTTGCTGGCGATGCGAGATTCGACTATCCCGCCGACCGTCAACTTGGATGAGCAGGATGTCGACTGCGACCTAAATTTCACACCGCGCGAACCTCGCCGACAGCGGATTGAAAACGCCTTGAAATTATCACTCGGATTTGGCGGCCATCTGATCGCGGCCGTCGTGCGAAAGACCCAATAGACACCAAGCACAGTAGAGCTGTAACCAAACCGACATCCGCAACATGAATACCGGTTTTGTGGGTCCCATTCTGCAACACGGACATTCGCGAGGGTCATACGTTGCAATGTCAGCGCTTGCCGGCTTACTGATCCACTGGCACGACAAAACTCATATGCAATTCCGCGTGACGCAAATGTAGCGACAACCATTCCTCGGTCGTCATTTTTCCCAATAATGGGTGAGCGGCCATCGGCTGCTCACCCTGGAGACGTGCAATGGCGTTCCGCACGTTTCTTAGACCGGTTTCAGTCGATGTTTCTGGACCGGCAATCAACACCGACGCGCGTTTGGGAAGTTTGACTCCTGGTTTCATCTGCTCTGTTAATAGTGAATTCCGGATCAACGGCGCAACAAAGACCCTCCGATACCACGATGCTTTGACACCGAAACCATCGATCGAACAGTTCATGACGCGAGCTAGGTGCTCCAAAATCTGTCCAAATGTCCAATTGCCAACCGTTTTAAGCTCGCTCCGTGACCAACGTTCCGCATCCGCTTGAAATTCCGCCAGCGTTGAGAAATTCAATGTACGACGCTGTTGAACCGATGATGTGGTGGTCATCGCTGCGTCTCCGTGTGAGTTCGACTGACTAACTGAGCGAAATGGTTTCGAAAGAAGTCGCTCGTTTTACCAACAATACATTCTATCGTGTGCTACGAGTGTGTGTAGGAAGGTGTCAAATTGTACTAGTCCGGATTAATGAAAAATCTTGAGTCGTAGGATTCGTCGAAGAATAGGAAGTTGTGTATTGGCAACACTCAGTCCACAACTCGAGACTGAAGGACAGGTTGTTGGGGCCGATTGAGCGAGTTTTGTTCGGATGACAGCGCACCGATAGACTTGTTGAATGGACATCCATTGCACCCAGAGAACAGTCAACTTTCACAACTCAACGAAGTAGAAAGTGAGGAAAAAGTGGAGTGTTAACGACTTGATCCGTGGTGATCGCTGATTGCACTATTCCTTTTCGGCGTGTCCTTCGACTACGTCGAAGCGACCGTCGTCGTGTATTTACGAGACGCTTACGCTCAAGTTGGACCCGAAGAGAAATTCTGGCAACCCTTTTCCGCTCAGCACGCTGAAACGACTTAAAGTGGCCGATGCGGAATATCTGCTGCGGCTAAAAACAGAGATAATGCGTGAGGCGTCAACGATGGTCCTACTCGCGTCAGTTGGACGGGCCACCAACTGAAATTCAATACTCGCTTTGCCGGGTTCATCATCGCCATCGGAGTATGAGGCACTTTTACTACGTATTTTGGAAGTGCTTATCAACTGACCACCTTACTGGCCGAATGGAACATCCTGTTTTTCATCCCGTTTCCGTGGATTGGTCCAGGGGATAGCTCCGGGGCTGATGGCGATATCGATGGTTGCAGCCGGAGCTCTTTTGCTTTGACGTGATTCGGCTGTGGACCCCGTCCACATCGGCTGGAAACGGATTCGATCATCGTCGTCTCATTCTGCTAGGACTACCGCCATGTGATGTCCGGCGACTTGCCAAAACAGTTCCAATAGTTCATATTTCTCGCCGGTTTCTTGCCAGCACTACTACGAAACGGCGTTCATCGTTGATCCCGTCGTGTTCTCCACCCAACCCATAAAACACCTGTTCGAGGTAATGGCAATTTTGTAATACGAACACCAAAACAACCTTATGTCGTATGGGCGTGCGGAAGGAGTGTCTCGAGCTTTGAGGCTGGCGGCAACAAATTATTCGTCCATGAGACTTTTCGCCAGTCTGTTGAGCGATTCGTTTTCGATTTGACGGATGCGTTCACGAGTCAAACCCAGGGTTTTTCCAATCTCCTTCAAAGTCTTGGGTTCAGAATCATCTAAGCCGAAACGCATGCGCAGAATCGTGGCTTCTCGGGGATCCATGGTTTCCAACATCTTGTAAACGTGCGTCAGGTTATCGGTGTCAATTATCTCGTCTTCGGGACCTTTGACACGTGCGTCGGCGACGATATCACTCAACGACCAACTACCGTCGGCCTGATCGGTTTGAGGTGTCGAGTTGTATAGCTGAATTGCCTTCTTGACGATTCCGAGTTTCTTCGTGGGCAGACCCAGCTCTTTAGCGACTTCTTCGGAAGTCGGTGTACGTTTCAACGAATCTTGTAATCTGGCTGTCGCCTGCCGCCATTTCGAAAGCAGCTCGACCATATACGCCGGAATACGAATCGTTTTTGCTGAATTCACCAAAGATCGCTTGATCGATTGCTTGATCCAATAGCTGGCGTAGGTACTAAAACGAGTGTTCATATCGGGATCAAACCCCTCGACCGCTCGCAACAGACCCAGGTTGCCCTCTTCGATCAAATCCTGAAGCAGCAATCCCTTACCGACGTAGGCTCGTGCAATATTGACAACTAATCGCAAATTGGCACGCACCATCCGGTCGCGGGCTTGCTTATTTCCTTCAGCAATTTGGTAGGCCAGTTCCTTTTCTTCGTTTGCTGTCAGCAACGTCGTTTCATTTATCTCACGCAGATAGGTCTCAAGCGGGTTTTGAACTCGAGAAGACAGCTTGCGTCGTTGAGACGTCGTTTGCATGGAATCCCTGCTGATGTCTCTTGTTTCAAGTGGAGTGGATGAACGAGCGGTTCTGAGAACGTCTGTTATAAAGTCGCTTCAATGAATCGACTTCTGGAAGTCCCCCACGGAGAATCGATCTGTAATCGGCCAAGCGGAGGTCCGCTTGTTGTTATCGGTCCAATGGGAGATTTGCCTCCAACGCAAGCAGGTGGGTGACAAAAAGAAATGGTAAACCGGGCAATTGGCGCCATAATAACGGCCCTTCAGACTAATCCGAAACGCCGCATATTTCAGCAGATTGCTGTGAAATACGTTATTCCTAAAATTGCCGCAGTTTCGCTTGATGCGATATTCGAGCCTTTGCCGAAATAGATGGGCAACGTGACAGGGCTGTCTTACGGCACATCGTCGTTTGTGGTTTCGTCAACGTCGGCTTCGGACTTAGCTTCTGTATCGGAAGAATCCACTGTGGGTGATTCGGATTCCTCGATGTCTGCAATCGGCGGCAGTTGTTGGCAAGCGTCTTCCGATCCGGAACTTGTGTCTAATTCGGAGTCCGTCTCCGAATTGGAATCTGTTACGGATTCGGAACTTTCAGTTGATTCAATAAATCCTTCAACTGCGATGACCGGTTTCAATTCGTCCTCCGGATCATCCAACGTGAACAGCGGACCGGCAGAACTGCTTTCGGTACCGCCTTTCAATTCTTCGCGTGTTTCTTCCAGATCGTCTTCTCCGACCTCGACGGATTCGTCTGCCGGCTGTTCAGGATCAACAGTCTGTTTGCGACTCAGCCCAATCTTGCGTTCGTCCGTGTCGAGTCGCAAAATCCGCACATCCACTTCCTCGCCGACCTTGACGACATCGTCAGGGTTATCGACTTTGTGTTCGGCCAATTCCGAAATATGAAGTAACCCCTCCAGTTCGGGTGCCAATTCAACAAAAACTCCGAAATTCGTAATCTTCTTCACAATGCCTTTGACCATGGAGCCGGGGCAGAACTTGTCGGGAATCTCTTGTTCCCACGGATCCGAATGGAGTTGTTTGATGCCCAAGGCGATTCGCTTGCGATCTTCGTCAACAGTCAAGACCTTGCACTCGATTTCGTCACCCTTTACCAACATTTCGCTGGCATGCGAAATCTTTCGTGTCCACGACATGTCACTGACGTGCAGCAGTCCGTCCACTCCTTCCTCAAGTTCGATAAACGCGCCGTAGTTTGTCAGGTTTCGAACCGTACCTTTGACCGAAGAATCGGGTGGATATTTATTCATCACGTCTATCCACGGATTCGGCATAGTTTGCTTCATGCCCAAAGAAATCTCTTGTTTTTCCTTATTAATGCCCAATACGATCAATTCCACTTCTTCGCCGATATTCACCAGTTCGGTCGGGTGGCTAATCCGTTTCGTCCACGACATTTCGCTGATGTGGACCAGGCCTTCGATGCCGTCTTCTAGCTTAACGAAGGCACCGTAAGTCATGACGTTGACAACTTCGCCTTGCACCTTTCCGCCAACCGGGTATTTCTCTTCGACGACATCCCAAGGACTTGGGAACTTCTGTTTCAGGCCGAGAGCGATTTTTTCCTTATCCCGATCAATGTTCAGGACCATGACTTCGATTTCGTCGTCGATCTTGACCATGTCTGACGGGTGGCTGATGCGGCCCCAACTCATATCCGTAATATGCAGCAATCCGTCGATGCCACCTAAATCAACGAAGGCACCAAAGTCAGCAATATTCTTGACGACACCTTGGCGAAGCTGACCCTCATTGATTTCTTCGAGCAACGCCTTCTTCATCGTTTCACGCTTGTCTTCGATCAGCTTTCGGCGCGAAACTACGATGTTGCGGCGAGCTTCATCAATTTTCAGAATCAGACATTCAATCTCCTTATTGACGAAACTGCCGATGTCATGGGGCCGCCGAATATCGACCTGACTTGCGGGCAGGAAGACGTTGACACCGATGTTGACCAACAGCCCACCCTTGATCTTGCGAACCACGGTACCCGTGACAATATCGCCTTCGGCGTGTGTCTGGATGATCTTTTCCCACTCTCGGACGCGGTCAGCTTTGCGCTTGGACAGCATAACCAGACCAAAGTCATCCTCGACTTCCTCGAGCAGGACCTGAATCTTATCACCCGGTTGGGGGAGAGTTTCACCCTCGGACCATTCATCGATTGTCACGACACCTTCGCTCTTGTATCCGATGTCGACAAGCACTTCGTCGCCTTCTACTCGTAACACGATGCCATTCGTGATCTCATTCAAATCGAATGACTTCGACGACTGGTCGTAAATTTTATCCATGTTGTTTTCTTGATCGCCCAAGCTACCAAGCGTCTCAAGAAAAACATGTTCGACTTCGTCGTTGGTCACGTTCACTTCGCGAATAAGGTTACGGTCAACCATACTAGGACTTTTCCACCTTTGACTGCTTGCGCACAAGAGCGCTACTTGCACTTTTACGTGGCAAGAAACAAGATATTTCCCCTCGCCGATCACACACAACGCGTGATCATCCAAGCACAAGGGACGAAGCGTGA
>CAUZSN010000050.1:0-18980 GCA_963582345.1 Planctomycetota bacterium | reverse complement strand
CGATCCCCATTTCCGCGCCTAGTTGCAAAGAGGCCTCTTGAAACAATTGGCCACCGGCCGTTGGCATTTGCGCAACAATTCCCGCCATAATCAATAAGCTGATTCCATTTCCGATACCATAAGCGTCAATCTGCTCGCCAATCCACATCAAGAACACTGTACCGGCAGTCATTGTGATCGTACAGGCGATCATATACGACAGCCCAGTGTACTCGGGCAAAATGATCCCTCCTTGACCGCCCATGAGAGCGCCCCCGGCAAGCGCTTTTAACCAAAAGAAGCTTTGCCCCAAACAGATCACTACCGTAGCATACCGAGTATACTCGTTGATCTTTTTTCGTCCGGATTCACCTTCTTTTTGCAGTCGTTCCAGTGGCGGATAAACGCTGGCCAGAAGTTGAAAAATGATCGACGCCGAAATGTAGGGCATAATCCCAAGACCGAAGATCGTGGCATTGCCGATGTTCGAGGCTGTGAACAGCGACATCAGCTGGATCACTTGTCCCATTCCCTCGCCGCCACCTTCTTTCAGATTATCGATGTTCTCTTGCATCACGGACTGGTCGACAAACGGAAGCGGTATCCAGAATCCCATGCGGTAAACCGCCAAAAGCACCAAGGTCAGAAATATTTTTCTGCGGAGTTCGGGAATTTTGAAGACGACCAGAAATTTTGTCAGCATCGAGATTCCATCCTTACTGTAGGGAGCTGACCGAGAAAGTCACAATCGATCACGCTCGCGGCGAACGAGGCCGATCTGCAGAGCAAACACGATGCACATCGACTCATCGCGTTTCCAACGAACCCACCCCTGAGAGTCAATTTAGGACGATATGATTTTTTCGACCGTGCCACCCGAGGCGACAATTTTCTCCTCGGCCGCTTGCGAGAACCGGTGTGCATGCACGATCAGTTTCTTTGTCAAGATCCCGTTTGCCAGAATCTTAATGACATCAAGACGTCCTTTTGCCAATCCCTTTTCTGCCAGCGAGGCAGGATTGACCAAAGCCCCGTCATCGAAAGCCCGCTCCAAAGCCGACACATTGACGATAGCAACCTTCTCGGCAAATTGTTTGTTGTTGAAGCCACGTTTGGCAATCCGACGGAATAACGGCATCTGGCCCCCTTCATGACCAATCCGCCTCGATGAGCCAGCCCGACTGCCATAACCCTTGTGTCCGCGGCCGGCCGTCTTCCCGCTTCCCGATCCAGTTCCGCGACCAATGCGTTTCCGCTTGCGGTGTTTTTGAATTCCGCGGTGAACATCGTCAATGATCATTAGATTTCTACTCCTCGCAACCGCTCAACAACGTTACGAGTGCGAAGCTGCTTGAGTCCGTTGAATGTTGCCTTGACCAAGTTGATAGGATTGTTCGATCCACGGCTCTTCGTCAGAATGTCAGAAATTCCCGTCGACTCGACAACGGTACGGACACATTCGCCGGCAATGATGCCAGTCCCCGGGCTCGCAGGTAACAGCAAGACGCGAGCGGCCCCATACCGCCCCAAGACTTGGTGCGGTATCGTCGTCCCAACAAGCGACACGTCTAACGAATTGCGTTCCGTGTTCTTCACTGCTTTCTCCACAGCCAATGGAACTTCGATAGCCTTACCGTAACCCCAACCTACACGACCGTTGTTGTTGCCAACAACGACTAACGCGGAAAAACTAAACCGCCGGCCCCCCTTGACCACGCATGCGCAGCGGCGTATCTGAACGACTTTTTCTGGAGACTCAGTTTTTGCGTCGGTTGACACGGTCATTTCTCCAACAATTTATTGCGGACGATCAGAATGACAGCCCGCGTTCCCGGGCAGCGTTAGCGAGGGCTCTTACACGACCGTGGAAACGATATTGACCACGATCGAATGAGACCTGAACAATACCTTTTTTTTCTGCCCGTTCAGCAATCGCCATTCCCACTTTCACAGCGGCGTCACTGTTGCCACCGCTTGCACCTTTAGGACAGATCGACTCTTCCGCTGTGCTGGCTGCGACCAATGTATGTCCCGCATCGTCATCGATGATCTGGGCAAAAATATTCTTATTGCTGCGATATACGGACAATCGCAGCCGGCCCGCCAGCGATTTCCGAACGCGATTGCGAACCCGAAACGTTCGACGCCTCTTCTGCTTCGCGATTCGTTTTCGCAATTGCATTCTCAACTCCTATTGAGCACTACTGGAAAACGCTTTACCGGCCTTGTGGCGCACGTACTCGTCTTGATAACGGATCCCTTTGCCTTTATAGGGTTCGGGAGGCCTGACCCGTCGGACTTCTGCAGCAAATTGGCCGACGGCCTGTTTATTCGCACTTTTCAAAACAATGTGCGTATTATCGGGAAGTTCGCACTCGACAAGGTCCGGTAGACTCATTTTCACTGTATTGGCGTAACCTACCTGCAATTCCAAATGCTTACCGTTCAAAAAGGCTTGATAACCAACGCCCACAATTTCTAACCGCTTTTCGAATCGATTGACCACGCCCTGCACCATGTTACTGATCAGACTTCGCGTCAGCCCGTGCAACGCCCGACTCTGCCGATGATCGTCAGGACGTGAGACCTGAATTTCTTTCGCTTGCTGATCGTAAACGACATTCATCTTCAGATGAAAGTCAAATGAAAGTTCTCCGTTCTTACCCTTAATCGCAACGGTTCGACCATCAATCTTGACGTCGACGCCGTCAGGTACCGGGATCGGTTTCTTGCCTACTCGCGACATGTCCAGTGTAGCCCACAAAAACCCTTACTCTCGCCGCCAATCACCACAACTCGCACAACACTTCGCCACCGACGCCTTTCCGCCTTGCCTCCCGATTGCTCAACACACCTTGATTAGTTGAAAGGATGCTGATTCCGAGGCCCTGAAGGACATCCGACATGTCCCTAACTGTTGAATAGATTCGGCAGCCAGGCCTACTGACACGCTTAATTGTTTGAACGAGGCGTTCGCCATTAGGACCGTATTTTAGATTAATCCTCAACACACTCTGCGATTCTTGTTCTAAGACCTCGAAATCCCAGATGTATCCCTCACGCTCAAGTGCCTCAGTAACCCCGACTTTAAGTTTTGACGCTGGGATGTCGACGTACGGCCGCTCAATCCTGATCGCGTTGCGTATGCGAGTCAGCATGTCAGCAATCGGGTCGGTCATCATTGTTGAGGATTCCTTATTTCGCCTTCGTGGCCATGATTCGGGACTCACGCGATGAGTCACCAACTTGCTTTCTTCGCGCCGGGAACCAAGCCGTCAAGACACAGATTGCGCAGACAAATGCGGCACACTTTAAATTTCCGATATACACCCCGCGGTCGTCCACAAAGCTGACATCGGTACTCACGGCGAGTCGAAAACTTCGGTGTCCGTTGGGCCTTTTGAATCTTTGCCTTACTCGCCATAACCAGTTTCAGACCTAATGCGGGGTTGAGTAAAATTATTCCGACCGGAAGGGCATTCCTAATTCGGACAGCAACAATCTTCCTTCCTCGTCTTTCTGACCGGATGTCACCACGGTGATATTCATCCCCTGAACGTTACTAACTTTATCTGGGTTGATTTCCGGAAAAGCCAATTGTTCCGTCAAGCCGAAGTTGTAGTTTCCATGACCGTCGAATGCTTTTGGGTTCAGCCCTCGGAAATCGCGTACTCGCGGAAGCGTCAGAGAAATTAATCTGTCCAGGAACTCGTACATCCGACGTCGGCGCAATGTAACCCGACAGCCGACTTCCATTCCTTGTCGCAGATGAAATCCAGCAATGGCTCGTTTGGACCGCGTAATCTGAGGCTTTTGCCCACTCAACTGTGCTAAATGCTGAGAAGCGGCTTCCAGCCGCTTGCGGTCTTGAATGGCACTTCCCACTCCCATGCTCACAACAATCTTCTCCAGTCGCGGCAAGGCAAGAGGATTCTTTCGCCCGAGCTTTTTCTGCAAACTCGTGACGATCTCGTTGCGATATTTGTCTAGCAACCTGGCCATCAATCCTAGCTTTACGATTCCACTCTTACATCACCGCAGACCCTTATTTGCGTGCGGCGTGCGTCATGTTCTTGCGTAACGGGCTTTCGAGGGACTCACTACCCCAAGCGACCGCCCACACGACTTACACCAACGTTCCTTGGCACCGTCGTTGGTGTATCGAAATCCTGTGCGAACCCCACGGCTGCACGCATCACAGTAAAGCATCACGTTGGAACTGTCAATTGGCATCTCCAACTGCAATCGCCCCCCTTGCGGACTCTTCGGATGACCGCGCCGGACGTGCTTAAAAACACGATTGACACCTTCCACCAACAGCTTGCGTCCACCGGCCAAAACTTTAATCACTCGGCGTGCTGCTGGTCCGGAATTATCTCCGCTGACCACCTGAACCAAATCCCCTTTTCGAATACTCATGGGCTACACTACCTCACTCGCCAGGCTGATAATCTTCATAAACCGCCGACTTCGCAATTCACGAGCCACCGCTCCAAAAATCCGAGTGCCACGTGGATTTCCCTCAGTGTCGATTAACACGATAGCGTTACTGTCAAAACGAACGTAACTGCCATCCAACCGACGCGTCGGCTGTTTGGTCCGAACAATTACTCCACGAACAACTTCGCCAGACTTGATCGGACTGCCTGGATTCGCCTTCTGAATACTGACAACAATTACGTCACCCAGTCCGGCGGTGCGTCGTTTTGTGCCGCCCAGGACCTTGATGCAACGCACAACTTTAGCACCAGAATTGTCCGCCACATCCAGTAACGTCTGCATTTGGATCATTGTGACGTCTGCCTCAATTCTGTATTGATAAACGTCCGCTATCAGTGACTCTCTTTAACCACCCTGAAAACTCTCACCACCGGCTCAGAGCTCGGAACCATTCGACTCCAGCCCATCCGAATTGATGTCAACCGATTCAACCGATTCAACCGATTCAACCGATCCCGCGGACTTGACGATTCTCACAATATTCCAACGTTTTGTCTTGGAAACTGGACGGCTTTCGATGATCTCGACCACATCATTAACCTTCGCGATGTTCCGCTCATCATGTACGTGGCAAACCGTCTTGCCTCGCACGATTTTTCCGTATTTGGGATGCTTGTACAGCTTTTGGATCTCGACGCGCAGCGTCTTGTCCCTTGTGTCGCTCGTGACCCGGCCGGTGAGCTTCTTCCTCATGACGACACTTTCCCCCAAATCGTTTTATAGTTCGCTCGGTTCTGACTGAACGGCACGTTCTCGTTCTTGCTGAATCGTCTTAATCCGGGCAATGTCCCGCCGTAACTTCTTGAGATTACTAGGCGCGTCCAACCGTTCTGTCGCTGCCTGAAATCTCAGCCGGAATAACTCCTGCTGAGTTTCACGTAATTCATGCGTCAGTTGATCGCCACTCATCTCACGTAACTCGCTTGATTTAGCCATTTCTTGGCCCCCCAAAATTGGAGAGTTTCAAAGTTCCAGCCTGTTGTCCCGCAAGATTCCGGTCTGAACCGCCAGAGACCCTTTAGGTTCCGGGCTGGCGACCGATCAGGCGGACACGAACCGGTAATTTATAGGCAACCCTCGCAAAACATTCGCGAGCCCCTTCGCGTGAAATGCCCGCCAGCTCGAACAAGATGCTTCCTCTCTTAACCACAGCGACCCAGTGGTCCGGTTCCCCTTTGCCTTTTCCCATCCGAGTTTCCAACGGCCGCGCCGTCACCGACTTTTGGGGAAAGATTCGAATATACAACCGGCCTTCCCCACGAACATACTGTGTCGCAGCAATTCGGCACGCCTCGATCGTTGTGGCCTTAATGTGTCCGGGCTCGAGTGACTGCAGCCCCCACTCGCCAAAGACGACCGTGTTGCCGCGTGTTGCGTTACTTTTTATGCGCCTTCTTTGACCTTTGCGGTGCTTCACCCGCCTTGGCATGAGAGCCATCACCAGTCTCCTCATCTGCATAGTCACCAAGGTTGATCCAGACCTTTACGCCGATCACGCCCTGAGAAGTTTGTGCAATTGCAAAACCGTAGTCAACGTGACGTTGCAGTGTGGAGAGAGGAATGGAGCCGCGCATTGCTTTTTCGGTCCGCGACATTTCCGCTCCGCCAAGCCGTCCCGAGACTTGTACTTTGATTCCATCAACGCCGGAATCCATGACCTGATCCAAAGTCCGTTTGATAGTTCGCCGGAAGCTGCCTCGCTTTGAAAGTTGCTGAGAAATGTCTTCGGCAACGAGCACGGCACTACGCTGTGGGTGGTTGACCTCGACAATTTTTAGCTCCATTCGACGTCCCGTCAGTTCCTCTAATTCAGCTTTCAGTCGGTCGACTTCTTGACCCTTGCGACCGATGATGAGACCTGGGCGAGCTGAATACAGATAGACGACAACTTGATCTCGTGTCCGTTCAATTTCGATCTTAGGAATTCCGGCAAACTGGTACTTCTTTTTCACGAAATCGCGAATCTTGAAGTCTTCGACCAGCAAGTTGCCGTAATCTTTCTTCGACGCGTACCAACGACTGCGCCAATCTTCAACAATCCCAACCCGAAACCCTGTCGGCCGAACTTTCTGACCCATGACAACATAACTCTTTGTGAAAGAATATGAGGTTCTGTGGCAAAGCTCCTAATTTACCTCGGGAGCTTCAACGGCTACATGAATATGTGACTGTCTTTTACGAATCAAAAATGCCATCCCCCGCGCTCGCGGTTGCACTCGCTTGACCATCGGTCCATTATCAACTCGCGCCTCCACAATCCGCAGTCGGTCGACATTACGAGCTCCTTTTTCCTCAGCGTTTGCCATCGCACTACGCAACACTTTCTCCAACATTCGGGCGCCCCGATTGGGCACATAACGGAGCAAATTCAACCCTTCAGCGGTCGTCTTGCCACGAATCAAGTTAACAAAAGCCCGTACTTTGGTTGCAGAGATGCGGGCAAACCGGTGATGGGCCGTAACGAGTGCCATGACACTAACTCCGACAAATCATTCGTCCTGTAATGGTTCAGGATTTTAAAATCCTGAACCAGGATACCGTACTTATCTCTTTCCCCTGGCCCCGTGACCACGGAATGTCCGAGTTGGTGCAAATTCACCGAGCTTGTGCCCAACCATTTCCTCTGTGACATACACATTAATGTGTGCCCGTCCATTATGGACCAAAAAGGTATGGCCGACAAACTCGGGCGCTATTGTCGAACGTCGAGCCCAAGTCTTAACCGGTTCCTTACGACCAGACTGATCAAGGCGATCAATCTTCCTTAACAGTTTTTCGTCCACAAACGGACCTTTTTTCGTTGAGCGACCCATCGTCTAGAACTCTAAGTCTTGAGTTGACCGTACCGTTTTGATTTACGCCGTCGAACAATTGCTTTGGATGAGGCTTTTCGCCGCCGCCGCGTGTGCCCGCCTTTGGCCAACCGGCCAGTAGGGCTGCAAGGATGCCGTCCACCAGCATTCCTTCCTTCGCCACCACCCATCGGATGTGCCACAGGATTCATAGCTGTGCCACGAACATGCGGCCGCCGGCCCATCCACCGTTTCCTACCGGCTTTTCCCAAAACAATGCTCATATGCTCCGAGTTTCCGATCTCACCAATTGTCGCCCGGCACGCGCTTGGAAGGCGACGGACTTCACCCGAAGGCAATGTAATCTGCGCCCACTTTCCTTTGCGAGCATTAAGCGCGGCACCGGCGCCTGCGCTGCGGCACAATTGCCCGCCACGGCCCGGTTGCATCTCGATGTTGTGAATCGTCATTCCCAACGGAATTTTTGCCAGCGGCAAACAATTCCCGACTTTCGGTTCTGCCTTGGGACCGCTCATCACTTGATCGCCTGCTTCCAGACCATCGGGAGCAAGAATATAACGCTTCTCACCATCCGCGTAATACAGGAGCGCAATGCGGGCGGTTCGACAAGGATCGTATTCAATGGATGCCACCTTAGCCGAAACTAAATCCTTGTTTCGCTTGAAATCAATCATTCGATACATGCGCTTGTGGCCACCACCACGATGGCGAGCCGTAATCTTACCTTGGTTATTCCGTCCTCCCTTTTTCTTTTGCCGCACCACAAGCGACTTTTCCGGTTTTTTCTTGCGGTCAGTGATCTCGGAAAAATCGCTGACCGTCGCGCCGCGTCGTCCGGGAGTCACCGGCTTGTAATGTCGAAGTCCCATGGAATAAAACCTCTGTCAGTCGTCTCACGGCCATTTTAAGCGGCCAACGATCCACTGGTCCCATCAGCCAACTGGCATTCAGCAGTAACAACGTTTCAAACGTGTGCTGTACGAAATCCCTAACTCACTAGAAAAAGGCAATCCTGTCATCCTCGTGTAGTTGAACGATCGCCTTCTTCCATCGCTTCGTAAGGCCATAATGTGTTTTATAGCGGCGCCGCTTACCTTGTCGGTTTTGCGTACGAACGCCCACGACACGAACGTTCCACAACTCCGCGACCGCATTCTTGATATCTCGCTTTGTCGCGAGCGAATTAACTTCAAATGTGTACGTGTTGTTGACTTCCGACAGATGCGTACCCTTTTCGGTCACCAGCGGCCGATAAACCACCTGGTACGCTTCGAACTCGATTCCTGATTTCTGCGAGTTTGACATTGTTGTTACCCGTCATCTTCGACAACACTTGTTTCCGTTGTCGTTGCGGCCTGGCTGCCGCGAAGTGTGTCCAGCGCCGCCTTGGTGACCAATAAGCGACGTTGCTGGAGAAGGACATACGCATTTAGGTTCCTGGTCGGCGAGACCACTAGGTTCGGAATATTCCGCGACGACTTCCAAATGTTCGCATCATGGCTGTCTATCGTGAGCAAACACGAAATGTGTGACATCCCGAGCGATTTGAGAATATCAGCCATTACTTTGGTCTTCGGTTCGGCAACAGCCAACTCGTCAAGAATCGTGGCCTCTTCATCCAAGAACTTGCTCAACAGCGCCATCCGGGTCGCCAGTTTGACCGCCTTTCTTGGGAGCCTGTAACTCCAATCTTTGGGCACCTTCGCAAACGTGTGACCACCACCTCGACGAACTGGTGTTCGCCGCGAACCGGCCCGTGCTCGGCCCGTGCCCTTTTGACGATACATTTTTGCTGTCGTCCCAGTCACCTGTCCTCGCGATTTTGTTTTCGCCGAACCGACTCGCCGATTTGCCTCGTACATCACCACTACATCGTGCAACAATTGCTTGTTCACCGCGGGAGCCAGCTCGCTCGGTTCCAATTCATACGTCCCGACTTCTTGGCCGCTGTTATCTCGAATGGGCAAGGAAATCATCGAAATCTCAATCGATCCTATACAAACTTGTTCGTATGGCGAATCATCAACAATCCGCTCCTTGGGCCAGGGACAGCTCCCTTGACTACCAACATGTGGTTTTGATCATCGACGCGAACGACTTTGAGGTGTCTAACGGTTATGCGTGTGTGCCCGTAATGACCAGGCATACGCGTTCCTTTCAAAACTCGTGACGGATCAGCACTCATTCCGATTGAACCACCATGGCGATGGACACGCTTTACACCATGACTAGCACGCTGACCAGAAAAATTGTGACGTTTCATGACACCAGCGGTTCCACGCCCTTTGCTGGTCCCAATCACGTCAACGTACGGAACATCAGAAAAAATTGCCGTCGTTAGTGTCTGTCCTACTTCGCAGCCGTGATCCTCACCGTAGGTGCGAAATTCACGGATAAACCGTTGTGGTTCACATTCCGCCTTCACCGACAACTCAACGCTGTCCGCCAGTGCTCGTTGTCGCCGACTGCCAATATTCGCGACGTGTCCCCGCTCACTCCGATGAGCGAGCCGACGCAGCTTGTCCTCGAAGCCGACCTGTACTGCGTCATAACCGTCGCGTTCTACCGTACGGAGCTGCAGAACAATGCACGGCCCCACTCTCATGACGGTGACAGGAATCAGATTCCCCCCTTCGTCGTAGACCTGCGTCATCCCAACCTTGCGACCTAAAAGCCCGACAGACATAACCGTCTCATTCAATGATATAAGCCTCACACGACCTTGGACAAACTTTTACAAACAACTCCAATGTGTTCGAATCACGTTCAATGAGTTGCGAAATGTCATAATAGATTCATCCGTGTAAAGCACGGACCACAAAACACAGCTGCCAGCGCATTTTGATCAACCTCCGCCCGCACCTGCTTTGATTTTAATGTCCACACCAGCCGGAAGCGATAACTTGTTCAGAGCATCGATTGTCTTGCCAGTCGGCTGGATGATATCGATCAGCCTCTTGTGAGTCCTGATTTCATACTGTTCACGCGACTTCTTGTCGATATGCGGACTTTTCAGTACGGTGTAGCGTTCGATCCGCGTCGGCAAGGGAATTGGCCCATGCACGTTTGCACCCGTTCGCTTAGCCGTATCGACGATGTCCGACGCAGACTGATCAAGCACCGAATGATCGTATGCTTCCATACGAATGCGAATACGCTCTTGGCTGATACTGGCCACTCAACTTACCCTTTATATAATGGCTTACGTTCACAATCCTTAAACACCTACTCTATTCTTGGAAAACGCGTAATAGTAATAATGACAGTTTAATTTGTCAATAAATTGAGTATTGAGATTTATCAAAATCCGATGAATTCCAGTCAATCACAGACTTCTATGCCAACCTGCAGAAAATATTGGCAACCTTGAGCGTTTACAGAGCAACAGTTGCAGATTTCAAATCTAGTCACGCACATGAATCATATACCGAAAACCATGAGTTTCCGAGTCGGTAGCCGGGCCACTTTATCGTAACGGTCACACCATCATCGCTTCCAGCACCTCTGGTGGAGCTTCGTCGTATTTCAACGGCTCCATTGTGTAGGACGCTCGACCTTGGGAAAGACTGCGAACTTGGGTAGCATACCCAAACATTTTCGACAGAGCCACTTCGGCTTCAATGACGGACAAATCGCCTCGGAGTTCCGAACGAGTAATTACGGCCCTGCGAGCGTTCAAGTCGGCCTGCACGTTGCCCAAAAACTCATCCGGGGTGACCACCTCGAGCTGCATGATCGGCTCCAGCAAAGCGCTACCAGCCTGTGCAATCCCTTTACGGATGGCATCGGTCGCAGCGGCCTGTATGGCAGCCTCAGTCGTTTCGCCCTCGCGATATTCGGCGTCCAACAACGTCGTCTTCACGTTCATCAAAGGATAACCGATCAACCCACCTCCCCGAGCTTCGTCCGAAACCGCCTGTTTCAAAACCGCAACCAATTCGTCAGGCAAGGCATTGGGTTTCATTTTGTTTTCGATCACGATCGGCTCCTCACTGAAAAATGGCTCCATTCGCAGTTTTATCTTTGCAAACTGCGTCGCACCGGCCACTTGGCGAATAAAAACGCCCGTCGACTCGATCGCTTCGCGAATCGTCTCACGATAGCTAACTCGCGGCTTGTGAATCCGAACTTTCAGGCCAAACTCACGTTCCATGCGATCTCGCAGTACCTCGAGATGTAGTTCTCCCATGCCACTGATAATGGTTTGGCCTGTCTCCTCGCTAACTTTCGCGTTAAAGGTCGGATCTTGCCGGGATAACCGAGACAATGTATCAGCCAGCTTCTTCCGCTCTGCACTTGATTCGGGTTCTGCTGCCATCGAGATGACTGTTTCTGGAAAGCTGATCATCTCTAGCAAAAGCGGGTGGTGCACATTGCACAATGTATCACCCGTCACGGCTTCCTTAGGTCCGATCACTCCGACAATGTCGCCAGCACTAACCTGTTCGGCTTCAATTTTCTCACGGGCATCCGCTTGCACACGCCAGATTTGACTAATGAGCTCTTTCTTTCCCGTACGGGCGTTGACGACGCGTGAACCGCTTTTCAAGATCCCAGAATAAACTCGTATGAAACACAAATCCCCGTGTCGATCTGCCTGAATCTTGAAGATCAAACCACAAAAGGGTTCGTCGGATCGTGGCCATCGAGTCTCTTTCCCCGTTCCGCGTTTCTTAGTAGTCGTGCCATCAACGGGTGGCCTGTCGAGAGGACTAGGCAGGTAGCGTGCAATTCCGTCTAAAAGTGGTTGGACTCCAATGTAATCCTTCGCCGCACCACAAAACGTTGGGTGCAACTGACCTTGAATTGTCGCCTCGCGAACCAGCTTGTGAATCTGTACGGACGAAACATCGCCGGTTTCGGCATACAGTTGAAAGATGTCTTCATCCAGCAGCGCGATCGTATCCAGCAGTCGTTTTCTCCACACCTGCGCCTGCGGCCGGAATTCATCGGGTATCTCGACTGATTCGACACTTGCACCTTTGCTCTCTGGATCAAAATACAGCGCCTTCATTTCAACGAGGTCAATTAGCCCATTCAGAACATTTGGCTTCGGCGACGAGCCAACACCCATAGGTATCTGCAACACAATTGGATGCGCGCCCAATCGACGACTCATCGCATCAAACGTCCGTTCAAAACTAGCGCCGACGCGGTCCATTTTGTTAATGAAGCAGATTCGAGGCACGTGGTACCGGTCAGCCTGACGCCAGACTGTTTCGCTTTGAGCCTCGACGCCCTCCACCGCGCTAAAGATGACGACGGCACCGTCCAGCACGCGCAGACTGCGTTCAACTTCGGCGGTGAAATCGACATGGCCAGGCGTATCAATGATGTTGATGGTCGTCCCGTGCCAATCGCAAGTGATCGCAGCCGAGTAAATTGTGATTCCGCGTTTCGCTTCCTCGGGATCGAAATCGGTCGTTGTGGTCCCGTCATCGACCTCGCCCATCCGATGCAATAACCCAGTGTAGAACAAAATACGCTCAGTTGTCGTCGTCTTGCCCGCGTCAATATGGGCGACGATACCAATGTTTCGAATATTTTCGATGGGACCCGACATCATGATCATGAATCGAAAAACGATGGAATTAGTAAATTGTCAACCTTAGTTGTAGGGCTGATGCGGATGAGCGCACAGACACCGCATTCAACGAGAATCTAAGGGCCGGCTAACGAACCATCCCCTTGCCTCTAACCACCCATTCACCAACTCAACAGGCACTCCAGATTGCGAAATCTACCACGCAAAGTGAGCAAACGCCTTGTTGGCATCAGCCATGCGATGCACATTGTCACGAGTGGTCATGGCGGTCCCCTCACGGCGATAAGCACTGAGGAATTCGTCTGCCAGGCGAACGTCCATCGGCCGCCCTTTCTTTCCACGGGACGCCTGAAGTATCCAGCGAATGGCTAATGTTTGTTGCCTTTTTGAAGTCACCGGTGTCGGAACCTGGTATGTGGCCCCGCCGATACGCTTCGAGCGAACTTCGATCGATGGTTTGACATTTCCCACTGCCGTGGTGAACACCTCCAGCGGTTCCTCATCTGGAAGCCGACTCTTGATGATCTCCAACGCAGAGTAAAAGACACGCTGAGCGATACTCTTCTTCCCATCATGCATCAAGCAGTTGACAAACTTCGATACAAGAAGTGAGTCCAGACGAGGATCGGGTTTCAGTTGAGTCTTGCTAGCTGTGAACCGTTTCATCGCTCTGTTTGTCTAACTTTTTTCTAAATTCTATTCAGGATTTCACACAAAATGTTTCTTCTGCCAGCTTGGTGCCCAAACTCGTGATTTATTTTCACAGTCATACCAATCGGAATGCCGTGCGTGAATCACTTCGCCATCTTTGCACCGTAACGGCTACGGGCCTGCTTACGATCAGTGACACCCAGCGTATCCAACACGCCACGGATAATCTTGTATCGCACACCCGGCAAATCGCGAACGCGACCGCCTCGCACCAAAACGATCGAGTGCTCCTGCAGGTTATGGCCTTCACCGGGAATGTAAGCCGTAACTTCCTTTCCATTCGACAGACGCACCCTAGCCACTTTCCGCAATGCGGAGTTCGGTTTTTTAGGAGTAACCGTTTTGACCTGTAAACAAACACCACGTTTTTGGGGACAGGACTCCAGTAGGGGCGTCTTGCTTTTCGCACGCTGTGCCTTGCGCGATTTTCGGACAAGTTGATTGATTGTCGGCATAGAATCGACCTAAACTAAGTCAGCTCCAATCACAAAATCGATCATGAAAACTATCGGTATTTGTTGCAAACGTCAAGTCGTCGTTCCAGCCTCGTCAGGCAACACATTAAGCAACGACACGGAACCAGCCTTTGTCGACTCAGTCAAGCGTCGATTCTCCGGTCCTTCGTTCAGCAGCTCCATCCGCGCGGCACGAATTCGTTCCTGCTCAGCATGCAGCTCCATTAACGCTTCCGGCCGAATTCGGACTTCCGCTTCTTGATGCATGTGGAAACCCGTCCCCGCTGGAACCAAGTGTCCCAAGATGACATTCTCTTTCAAACCGACAAGATGATCAACCTTGCCAGCTAAAGCGGCTTCGGTAAGCACCTTGGTGGTTTCCTGGAAGCTGGCCGCAGAAATGAAGCTTTCGCTTTGGACAGCTGCCTTGGTGATTCCCAGAAGTTGTGTGGCCGCCGTTGCCGGTCGCGACTTGACGAACTTGGCCGAATTCTGACCAGCTGTTTCCACTTCCGTGTTCACTTCTTCAACGGTCATCGTCGGCACAACAGCGTCTACAGGAAATTCGGTATCTCCAGAATCGACTATTCTCACACTCTGCAGTAATTGCTGATTTCTACGTTGAAATTCAAATTTGTCCATAACGATTCCTGGCAAGACGTCAGAATCGCCGACATCTGACACACGGACTTTCCGAAGCATCTGAGCAATCACGATTTCAACGTGCTTGTCGTCCAGTTCGACACGTTGCGACCGGTAGACGTTTTGGATTTCGTGCAACAGATATTGCTGCACCGCCTCGGCGCCGCTGACCCGCAAAATATCATGCGGCACCAAAGGGCCGCGGACCAATGCATCGCCCGCCCGGACGTGATCTTTGGCGTGCACGAGCAATTGTTTTCCATGCGGAATGACGTGTTCAATTTCCGTTCCTTCGTCGCCACGGATAATAATTATTCGTTTGCCGCGCTTCTTCTCGGAAACTAAGTCGACTTCGCCGTCAATTTCGGCGATCACTGCCGGATCTTTCGGCCGTCGCGCTTCAAACAACTCGGTGACTCGCGGCAAACCGCCGGTGATATCTTGAGTACCGCGGGCCTCACGTGGATTCTTCGCCAGGACACTGCCAGCAGTCACTTGAAGACCATGCTTGGCTTCAATGCTGGCGAGTTCCGGCATGTAGTAGAAATCGAGAATCTTGCCGGCCCCATCTTCAATGATGATCTGTGGATGCAAATCACCCCTGTGTTCAATCACCGTACGACGAATATTCCCACTAGCTTCCGTCTCAGTCCGGATTGACTGTCCCTCGATACAGTCCTCATAACGGACCTTTCCACCCACCTCTGCAAGAATGGGCACCGAGTGGGGGTCCCACTGACAAAGCACCTGGCCTGCGTCGACATTGTCGTCTTCGCTAACCAACAGGACTGCACCGTTAGGCACGGTGTAATTCTCTAACTCGCGTTCCTTGTCGTCGAGGATGATGATTTCGCCATTACGGGCTAGCACGACGTTTTGACCATCGGCATTGACGACGCTGCGGATGCGCTCGAAATGAACACGACCCGGCCGCCGCGTTCGAATTTCATTTTCCTCGACGTCTCGCGAGGCAGTGCCACCAATGTGAAACGTACGCATCGTAAGCTGCGTGCCAGGTTCACCGATGCTCTGCGCGGCGATAATCCCGACGGACAACCCCTCTTCCACCATCGCCCCACTGGAAAGGTCCATTCCATAACATAATTGGCACATACCCAGTGATAACTCACAGGTCATTGGGCTGCGGACCTGAATTTTTTCTAACCCCAGCGCCTCGATTTTTCGAGCTTTTTCCACCGTGATCAACTCGTCTTCGCGAACAATGACCTCGTCGGTGATCGGGTTGACGATATTCGTCCGGCTGACACGACCACGAATCGCATCTGCTAGGCCAACTTCAACCTTCTCGCCACGGTATACAACACCACGGGCGATCCCCTTGGTTGTGCCGCAGTCACGCATCGTAATGACCATGTTCTGGCAGACATCGGCTAACTTCCTGGTCAGGTATCCGCTATCGGCGGTCTTCAATGCAGTGTCGGCCAAACCTTTGCGAGCCCCGTGAGTTGAACTGAAATACTCGAGTACTGACAAGCCTTCCCGGAAATTCGCCTTGATCGGCGTCTCAATGATTTCGCCGCTCGGTTTGGCCATCAATCCACGCATACCGGCCAGCTGTCGGATTTGTTCGACTCCGCCGCGTGCACCCGAATCAGACATTAGATAGATCGGATTGACGAATGCTCCTTCGTCGCGGATGTCGTGAGCCAGTTCGTGCATCATTGACTTCGTAATCTTCTCACGGGCGTGCGTCCACTGGTCCAGGACGGCGTTGTAGCGTTCCTGGTCAGTAATGATGCCTCGTTCGTACAATTTTCTCTGTTTAAGCACCTCGGTTTCCGCTTCGGAGATCACCCGCTCTTTCTCAGGCGAAGCCTTAAGGTCGCTGGTCGCGAATGACAAACCGCTTTGAGTCGACTCGTGGAACCCGATGTCCTTCATCAAATCCAGCAACTTGATGGTCTCACGGCGTCCCAGTTGCAGATAGCAGTCTGAGATAACGTTGGACAGATCTTTGCTCGTCATCGTCAAGTTATAGAATGCCATGTCCGAGTGTAGGATGTCATTAAACACCACGCGACCAACCGTTGTGTCGACTAGTCCGCCAAACTTATAGTCCTCGGCACCTTCACCGATGACCTTTTTGTCCTGTGGCATACGCACTTTGACCATCGCGTGTCGCACCACCTTGCCCTGTGCATAGGCCATGTGAACCTCGTCGGCTGAAGCAAATACAATGCCCTCGCCGGGTCGATTGGGACGAGGCAACGTGAGATAATAACAGCCCATCACGATGTCCTGTGACGGACTGATAATCGGCGCCCCGTTAGCCGGGCTGAAAATATTATTTGTCGACATCATCAGTGTGCTCGCCTCGACCTGAGCTTCGATCGACAACGGCAGGTGAACAGCCATCTGGTCGCCATCAAAGTCAGCATTGAAGCCCCTGCAGACGAGCGGGTGAATTCGGATGGCGTTGCCTTCGACGAGCACGGGTTCAAATGCCTGAATGCCTATGCGGTGCAGCGTCGGCGCCCGGTTCAACAACACTGAATGGTTCGTTATGACCTCGTCCAGAATGTCCCACACGTCTTTATCCTTGCGTTCCAGCATTCGTTTGGCACTCTTAATTGTGTCAGCGTGCCCTAGTTCTTTCAGTCGCCGGATCACGAATGGCTGAAACAGTTCCAGGGCAATCTTCTTTGGTAGCCCACACTGATGTAGCTTCAGCTCAGGGCCAACCACAATCACGCTTCGAGCGGAATAATCGACGCGCTTACCCAGCAAGTTCTCGCGGAATCGCCCCTGTTTACCCTTAATCATGTCAGTCAAGGACTTTAATGGACGGTTCGACGACCCAAGTACTGGACGCTTGCAACGACTGTTGTCAAATAATGAATCGACCGACTGTTGAAGCATTCGTTTTTCGTTACGAACGATAACTTCCGGTGCGTTCAAGTCCACAAGTTTCTTCAAACGGTTGTTGCGATTGATGATCCGGCGGTACAAATCATTCAGATCACTCGTGGCGAAGTTGCCCGAGTCAAGTAAGACGAGGGGCCTCAAATCTGGTGGAATCACCGGTATTACATCTAACACAATCCATTCTGGCTTATTATCGCTGTCGCGCAACGATTCAATGATGTTCAGTCGCTTGATCAACTCTTTCATCTTTTGTTGACTGCCCGTTTCGGCCAATTCTTCGCGCAATCGGACAGACAATTCGACTAGGTTGAGCCGCATCAGCAGCTTTTTGACCGCTTCGGCACCCATGTCGATTTCAAATGTGCCTTCGCCGTACTTGGCGCGTGCATGACGAGCCTCCTCCTCAGTGAGTGTTTGACACTCACGCAACGGCGTATCGCCAGGATCGATGACGACGTAGTCTTGGAAGTAGACCACCTTTTCCAGGCTAGTGGTTTTCATGTTCATCAAGGCGCCCAACCGACTGGGCATCGACTTAAAGAACCAAATGTGGACGACCGGTGCGGCCAGTTCAATATGCCCCATTCGCTTACGTCGAACTCGACTGTGCGTCACCTTGACGCCGCAACGATCACAGATCATTCCCTTGTATTTCATACCCCGATACTTTCCGCACGCACACTCCCAGTCTTTTTCAGGACCAAAGATGCGTTCACAGAACAAACCGTCTCTTTCGGGCCGGTATGTTCTGTAATTGATCGTTTCCGGCTTCTTGACCTCACCGAACGACCAATTGCGAATATCGTGCGGGCTTGCCAGCCCGATCTTCACAGAACCATAATCATTGATTCGGTCGTATGCTTTGGTTGCGCCAACGCTCACTTCACTCGCTCCTTGTTTATATTGCGGGAAGATAAAGTTAATTGCCGTCGTTACCAGCAGTCAGCTCTTGTACAAAACTGGTCAATCTGGATTACCCATCGCTAACTACGTGCCTCAAAGCTGATTTTTTTCAAGCTGCAGATTCAGACCCAGGCCTCGAATTTCGTTGTTCAAAACGTCGAAGCTGGCCGGTGTGCCTGCCTCAAGTGTATTTTCCCCTTTCACCATCGATTCGTAAATCTTCGTACGTCCTTCCACATCGTCACTTTTCACAGTCAACAGCTCTTGCAAAACGTACGCAGCCCCATAGGCTTCCAGCGCCCACACTTCCATTTCGCCGAACCGCTGTCCACCAAACCGAGCCTTGCCGCCAAGCGGCTGCTGGGTGATCAGCGAGTATGGACCGGTCGCCCGAGCGTGGACTTTGTCATCGACTAGGTGGTGTAACTTCAACATGTAGATCATGCCGACCGTCACTTTCTGCTCAAGTGGCTCGCCCGTTCTTCCATCGTAGAGCACCGCCTTACCATCTTCGGGCAGGCCGGCATCCTTGAGACACTCTCGAAT
>CAUZSN010000049.1:0-19063 GCA_963582345.1 Planctomycetota bacterium | reverse complement strand
GAGCAAGACGCCGAACGAATCACATTGCTGCAAGAGTGGTTCGGCTATTGTCTGACTCCGAATACTGAGCTTCAGAAGTTCCTGGTTCTTGAAGGCGAAGGAGCTAATGGAAAATCGGTTCTATGTGCAGTACTGACTGCGACACTCGGGGCCAGTAACGTTTCGCACACTCCACTAGAAACATTCGAAAAACGTTTCTCATTAATACAAACGCTTGGAAAACTCGCCAACATTGCTAGCGAAGTCGGCGACCTGAACCGCGTTGCCGAAGGAGCCTTGAAATCGTTTACATCCGGAGACCGGATGACATTTGAACGCAAGTTTCAGGATTCGATTGAATCACTACCGACAGCCAGGCTTGTTCTCGCCACAAACAATCGGCCACGGTTTTCTGACAGGTCGAGTGGTGTGTGGCGGCGAATGATTCTTATGCCATTCAGAGTCACGATTTCTGAAAGCGAACGAGTTCTCGGAATGGACAATCCAAATTGGTGGCAGGAAGAAGGTGAATTGCCGGGAATCCTGGTGTGGGCGCTGACGGGACTCCACCGATTACGCCAACAGGGAGAATTTACCGAATCAAAAATTTGCCGTGATGCACTGGACGAGTACCGCGATGAATCAAACCCAGCTCGGTTGTTTTTAGAGACACACTACAAAGCCAACGTCGACGATGATGTTATTACGGCTAATGTTTACCAACGCTATCAAAGTTGGTGTGCGACCAACGGATTTCTATCGCTTCACATCGTCAATTTCGGCCGTGAGATCAGTCGCGTGTTCCCGGAGTCAAAGCAGGCGAAGGTACGGAACACTGACGGCAAAAGAGTTAACGGGTATCAAGGAATCGGAATTCACTCGGACTATTCGGACATACCTGGATAGGTGTCCGGGTTGTCCGAGCAATTCTTAACTTAAGTTGTAGGGACGTAAACAAACTTGTGTTTCGTATATGCGTATGAAAAGAGATAGATTTACCCAGACAACCCGGACAGGAATGGACACTCCATTGACTGCAGCGATCCACCGGTTCGGTTCAGAATCACAGCAAGAACGCGAGGCAATCCAGTGGATTGAGTCGCTGTCGCCAGCTGAAAGTAAACAGATTGTTGCCAATGCGATTACGGAATGGAAATCAATTGCAAACTAGAAAAATACGCTTTACCGCAAGAGGATATAGTCGCGGGAAAAGCTTACGAATTATCTTTGCAAAACCCTATTTTTATAGTCTGAAGTCGATAAACGTGGCCACTTTGTCCACATTAATTTAGGACACTCAGAACTTGTTTTTGGTAGAGAAATTCTGCGGGACTATTCGCCTGGCAGTCGATAGGTGCTTTACATTATGTAATGTATTCTCTACAACTTCTAATACTATGTCTCGAACACGCATCAAACTGAGCGAGCAGATTCGGCAGGCGATCGAAGATGCCCCCATCACTCGTTATCAGATTTCGAAACAAACGAAAATCAGCCAAGCGACACTAAGCCACTTTATGTTGGGTCGACGTGGGTTGCCGATGAAGACTCTGGATGTTTTGGCGGATTTTCTTGACTTGAATATTGCTGTGGGAAAAAAGTCGGCGAAAGCCCGAAGGAAGTAAAAAAATATGGCTTCTATTACAAGATATTCGAACGGCCGAAAGATGATTCAGTTTATTGCCGCCGACGGAAAACGCCGCTCGCTCCGACTGGGAAAAGCATCTTTGAGGGACGCCGCATTCATAAAAACGAAGGTTGAACGACTGGTGTCATCGACAATTTCCGGTCACGCGACGGATGATGAGACGACCCGATGGGTTGCCAAATTGGATTCTGTGATGGCCGAGAAGCTTGTGGCCGTCAATTTGATACTGAAGCGGGAAACGGCGACATTGAAAGCCTTCATCGACGCTTACATAGTTGGACGAACGGACGTGAAACCAAGGACGACGATGCTATATCGGCAAACTCAGGCCAACCTGATTGAATTCTTCGGACCAGATAAACCACTGCGAGACATTACTGTGGGTGACGCAGACGATTGGCGGCTATTCCTTGTGAAAAAGCTGCCAAGTGATAACACAGTCCGACGACGTTGCGGACGAGCGAAACAGTTCTTTACAGCGGCCATCCGACGAAAGCTGATAAGCAGCAATCCATTCGTGGACCTAAAATCTGCGGTGCACGCGAATGCGGAGCGATTCTATTACGTGACACGGGACGAAGCTGACAAGGTGCTCGAAGCCTGCCCCGATGCAGAATGGCGTCTTATCTTTGCACTGAGCCGTTACGGTGGCCTTAGATGCCCGTCAGAACATCTTTCCCTTCAATGGGGCGACGTCGACTGGGAACGTGGCAGGATGCGGGTCAGAAGCCCCAAGACGGAGCATCATGTCGGCGGCGAGTCACGAGTCATTCCTATATTCCCGGAATTGAAACCGCATCTTGAGGCGGTCTTTGACGAAGCCGAGGAGGGTTCGAAGTATGTAATCGCTCGGTATCGGGGTACCAGTGGCAACTTGCGGACGCAACTGAACCGCATCATTCAACATGCTGGTCTTAAGCCTTGGCCAAAGCCGTTTCAGAATTTGCGAAGCAGTCGCGAAACTGAACTGGCTGAGAAATTCCCCATGCACGTTATCTGTGGCTGGATTGGCAATTCACAACTCGTCGCCATGAAGCACTACTTGCAGATCACGGACGAGCATTTTGAGCGGGCTGTAAAAGGCGCTGCAGAATCCGATGCACAAGCGCTGCAAAATCCGGTGCAGCAGCCCGCCGCACTGTCTCGCACTGAATCCCTCGAGCAGCAAAATACGTCGGGAAATGCTGACGTTTTGCGAGTTTGTGCGAAAGGCCGCGATGCTGTGCGAATGAAGCAAGCTCCCCGACTAGGACTCGAACCTAGAACCTTGCGGTTAACAGCCGCACGCTCTACCAATTGAGCTATCGGGGATTGACGTGCGTTAACACAAATTCATACGAAGTTGACCTTTGCGTCCAGACAAATAGATCATCCCGAAGCTGGTTGCAAGAGAACATCGACAATTTTCCGCAGTTTTTCATTTTTGGAATGGAGTTATTGAAAATCTTGCCCATTACACCAAACCTTGGAATTTCCGCACGAACCATTCCCAGGTCATCAGAAATACGAACACCCCTAAGAAGTACCAGTTGTCCCACAGTGTGAATCGAGTCACTCGCGTGTTCTCTACGTTCGGAATACCGTCGTCCACCATGCGGTCGAAGAAGCTACCGAGTTGTTCCGGGGGTATGCGCACACCGCCGGTGAGGGTCGCGATCTGCTGCAAGAATTCGGGATCCGCTGCCGGGTTATCCAATTCCACGTCGTATTCATTCACCAAAAAACGAGTCGCTGCTCCAAGACCGATAGGATTGTCGTCCTTGCGTGCCTCGACGTTCACCCAATACACGCCAGACAGTTTTGTATTTGTCAAACTTGCTAGATTCTGGCTACCACTACGTTGGGGAGTGAGTGGGTGCTTTTTTCCCTTGGGATCGATTACCTCGACCGAAAACTTGACGTCTCGCAGTGGCCGACCGTCTTCTGCTCGAGCGCCAAAGTTCACTGTTACAGGAGTTCCTTGTTTATAGCTACGCGGATTGACTCGGACCCAGACTGGTCTATCAGTGTCCAGTTCTTTTCGAGCCAACCACAATATCACTTGTCGCCAAAACCGCTGATGGACGTCCTGATGACCATCCAGGAACCAGAGCCAAGTCGTGTTGCCAGCGAAGGCCATAACTCGGGCCCGGCCGACTTCGTGCGAGAACAAAAGCGGGATGCCTTTGGGAGTCTTAGCCAACACTTCAACAAAATCATTTTTCGGACGCAGTTTATTTGCACCTTGTAGCGGCGCCAACGACTGCCAGCGCTTCTGATTATTGGTGTCCGTATCGATTCGCATAATGTAATGCTTGAGTCCTGGTCCGGCCGGCACCATTTGTAGATCCTGCAAATGGTGCAAATCTGTTGTAAATTCGCCGTCAGACTGTTTTTCGACCGTCTTCATGGCGACTGGCAGCAGGTGCTCCAAGGGAGTGCCGGCGTAGCCACCTGGGCCGAAACTGTGAAAACCACCAGTCATTAGCAGACCCGCTCCTTCATTGACGCGATTTGCCAATTCTATTAACAGTTTGACACCGAAGACTGAAGCCGGTACGTCGCCGATGACGTATACGTCATATTGTCCCGGCTGAAACATGTCGGGATCAATCTGAGTCAATTGCCTAAAGTGTCCTGAACGCACGGGTCGGAAGTCGAGCTGGATTTGTTCAGCATTGTTCACTTCACGCAGAAACTTCTGCTCGGTGCGTGCCGTGTCGAAGTAGGCCACGTTGACTCCGCCTTTTCGCGCGGTTATGAGGGTCTGTCTTCGATTATTGCCGATTCGCAATTCGTTGTTTAAGGGGACTACTTCCACTGCAATCCTGAATTCTCCGGACTGCTTCGGAACAAAAGAAAGTTCGACGGGGATGACGGCGTCGTTCTGCGTGGTGTGAATTCGTACCGAAGGTGTCGCAGTTGTAGAGTTCGCCGGAACTTTCATTTCTCCGGATTGTCCCGGGCGTCTGCCGGATCGATCTTCCATCAATACCCGGACCGTCAAATCTCGCCCTGCGGCTCCCTGTGCACGAATCTTCACACTGACGGGCACAGTTTTTTTTTCGAACACGACCGAATCCACCAATAGGTCTTCGACCGCTAAGTCGACAGAGGAGCCAATTAAGTCGCTCGCTCCGATCGGGACAGTATCCACGGGAACCTGAAGTTCACCGAGCCGTCGAACTTTTTCACTCAGCTCAGAGTCAAAGGGCCGCTGGGCACCGTCGCTAAGAAGAACTATGCGTACGACTCGTTGACCTTGCGCTTCGCGCAGAACATTTTCTAACGCGGCTCCAATTTCCGTACGTTGTCCTGAAGATTTGTCCTGAGGACGCTCGACCGCGTGAAGTTCCTCATCGAAGTCGAAGAGCCGCACTTCCAGCTCTTCGGCCAATGTCTGCAGTTGCGTGTCACAATCGGCCAACGTCTTGAGCAGGGCTTGTCGGCGACTGATTCCACCCTGGCCATCCTGGGTGGTCATGCTTCGACTGGAATCCAATAATAGGACTAACATGGCGGACGTTTTATCAGCTTCCGACCACTGAAACTCCGGTCGCAACATGGCCAAAGCTAGAACAACAACGGTCGCCGTTCGCAACGAGATCAACATTCGTCGCCACATTGTCGACACATGTTGAATCCGCTGCGAATAGGTAATTAGGACCATCACCAGCAATCCGATGATTGCGACGATCACAATCGGCCACGACCAGATTGGTTCGGTGACGAGTTTCATCGACAAGTTTTCAATGTTTGTAACACCTTAGCCATCTTGCTTTACTTGGCCGACATTTTAGTTTCAGTGTTCAAGGCTCACACAAAGTCGGCTCGCAAAACCCTAGACACAAAAGCTTGTTTTCAAGGAAATTTAGCCGCTTGTTCATCCTGATAAAAATAATTAGCGACTAGGTGCTCAGTGCAGAAGACGACCAACACAAAAACCACAACAATGGGAAACATTTCCATTCCTAGTCGACCTTGGACGACGAATCGCTCTAAGTCTTCTGTCGTACGGGCTTTGCTGTACCGCTTTTCTCCCAGAAGATTATTGAGTTCTTGATCGGTCAATTGGGCGAAGTCACTTTCTCCGGCTGGAGCGTTCACGCTGAAACCCCTGACAAACTTTGGATTCTTGTCGGCGTCGACAAGTTCGTAATTCCCAATCTGATCGGCGTCATAAATAATCAGAGATGTCGCATTGGCCGATGCTTCGCGTTGCAATTGTTGAAAATTGGGTTTACGGAGCAAGTAGCGGCGTGCTGACCACTCGGACTCGATTCGGACGATAATATTGTCGCCAGCTTCATAATTAAAGTTCGATTCCGTGCGTCGTGCCAAGTAGTGCATCGTTTGATCTGCCAGGATTAGAAATGGCCAGGTTCGAGGCAGATCGCTCCAGCCCTTCAAATCGATGGATGTGGTCAGCAGTAAGGTGTGGCCCTGACCGAATGAACGTTGAAGGACCGCCGGTGATTTCAGACGGTTGGTGTACGCAGCTATGACGGAACCGCCGTTTTGGGGCATCACTTTCCAATACCTCCGGATATCGGCCGATCCCAATTCAGCAGCAGCACCTTCGTATTTGCCGAGCCGGTACAGTATAGGGTGGCTTAAATTCCGCAAATACAGATATTCAGGGGGTGCGAAAGGTAAACTCGCGAGTAATTCGGCTGGCATGATAGATTGGGCCACGTCGCTGTTATAGGAAACAGCGGTTTTGGCGCCGTATGTTCCTAAGAAGACTGCCAAACCGCCACCAGCTTCGACGTAGTCCACCAATGTTTCCCACGTTGTTTCGTGCAAATTTGCGATGCTCACCAGGCATACAACGTCATATCGACTGAGATCAGTATTAGCCAAATTGGAGGGGCGCCCGTAGGTGCAATGGTATCGTGCCCGCCCCAATCGAACGAGTTCGTTGGGAGCGAGCGCCTGCTGCAGATAACGGGCCTGTGCCTTGGTCGGAGCGACGACAAAAATTTCCGGGGGTGGTCGAAATTCGACGGTAAAAAACAGCACGTCGTCAGCCGGCAAGGGATCGCTAGAAACCAGTCGCAGCTCACCGTGAGTGACAGGGCCGGTCAGCCCTTTGACAGTGAATGGCACGCGTGCGGCTGTTTGCGAGTCGATTTGAGCTGATTCCATTCCCCGCTTGATGAGTGTGCCAGCTTCATTGCGAACATAAAGTTCGACAGTCCGATTGGTGTTCTTTATTCCTGTTGCTGTTACGGTCGTTTCCAGAGATAGTGTGCCACCTGTTGGCAGTGTCTGCTGTGACAATTGTAAATTGGAAATTCCGACGTTCATCGGTTCGATGACGCCGACATCAATGATGTACACGTTGACCCATGGCAGGCGTTTCAGTTCATCACGTAAAAACTTCGACGTACCCAACTTCCACGCACTGCGAGCTAGATCGGTGAATAGATAGATTTCACGTGAATAGTCATTCGGCCGTTGGTCGTCCGGCACGGACGTCTGTAGTTGTAGTTTTTGGTCGCGATCGCGTTTTTGCTGATCCAGCGCAGCTCGCAATTGCTCGTTCAACGGATGAGTGACCGGATGAATTTCGATCGATTCGATTCGATCTCTTGCCGTGGCTAGATCTGTCAGAAACAGAATCGTGGAGATGTGACCTTTGATATCCTTGTTATCTTGTAAAACGACCGTACTAAAAGTGGAATCACTTACAGAAATTCGACTGCGTGGTGGTAGAGTGTCCAGGTGTTTCAGGGCGATTTCTTTGGCGATGTCCAGTCGAGTCTTGCTTTCTTTGCGATAGTGCATACTCAAACTGGTGTCGAATAGGAATACACCGGCCACCGGCACCCGCTCGGAAATATTGGGCAATGGAGCGGAGATTTCCGCAGCAATCCGATGCTGGTACGGCCAGGCGAGAAGCAACAAACACAGAATTAAACCGATCACACCCACGCCGCCGCGCAGCAGCGTCCGACGGTACGCGAAGCTGTGGTTGGGCAATCGCTTACGGCGCCAAAGGTATATCACACTCCAGTATGTTGCGAGCAAGATCGTGACGATCACCAACAACGTTAGCAATTCGCGCATGTTGGGAAAATAATCAGCCGCGGGCAACGATGGACGCGCAATCGCCAATACCAATAATGCGATAACGGCAATCCGAAGCAGCAGCAGCCAGATGTGCCGCAGCCGTAATCGTCGGACGTTTTGCGAGCGGCGCTCCTGAATTAAACGCAGCGCCGGAAACATTAACTTCTTTGGTTTGACCCGTAGCAGAAAGTGCAGGATGACCGGAATGAACGCCAGGCCTAATCCGTACAGTAATGCAGGATTAATTAGCGAAATAGACACTTTACCTTTCCAGTTTCTAGCGGATAGTTTAACCGAGTTACAGGGGGCCCTTGGATTCGGGTATCCGGAGGGTCTAATGCTTTAGCATATTCCGCCAAAACGTCGGTGCGAAACCCAGGAACGCACCGACTGCCAAACCAGCACCATGGGCCATATTAGCAATATTACCAACCACTCCCATCGCACACACAAGGAACCATCCGATCATTAAAACAACGAGGTTCGGCGGCATGTAGAATCCAGAGACTGGTTCAAAGCGGCTCTTCATCCAGACGTATCCAAACAGTCCGAATACAATGCCGGACATTCCAAGGAAGGCCGGACCGCTAACAGAATATTGCGCCAGGTTAGACGGTATCGCAATCGCTAAAACGAGCAAAACAAATCGAAAACTTCCGCGCCGAAGCTCAATTGCCGACCCAAGATCACGAAGCCAAAGCATATTGAATAAGATATGCAGGAATCCCAATCTGGAAATATTGAGCGCCGCATGCATGAAGATCGGAGTCACGAGCCGCCAGACCTGGCCATCACGAACCTTCTGTAGTCCATTCCATTTCATGAACTTGCCATCGATCCTGTAGGGCGCGATGCTTAATGTGTTGCGGAGTGTGGCGTTTTCTTCTCTGATTTCGAATAGAATCGCTAAGAGTACGCTAATTCCGATCATCGCCATCACGACCGGACAGCGAGTCATCAGCGGCCATTGCCACTGACGGCGCACATCAACGAAGCTTTTCCGAGCTTCCTTTTCGGATTCTTTGCGCAGCACGGTAGCTTTTTGCAGAACGTCGGAGTAACAAGCATCGTCGGGTGCTTGAGTGAAGGCCGTAAAGCTATGCTTGGCTTGTTCCACGTGGTCTTCGTCATGAACCCATATAGTCCAGGACGCAGCATCTTCTTCAACCAATCCTCTGATTCCGAGCGTCAGCAGGTAAGCTTCGAACTTGCAGGCCTGCGATTCGCTGGGAAATCTGCCAATTCGTCTCATAAGAGGTCGCTCCTGATGTTTCACAAATGGCTGCGGAAACGGAGACAAGCACATCGCCTATCGTATTTAACCTAGCAAGTAACGGCATTGGTGGCGACGGGCTAGTTCCAGTTTTGTTTTCAGCAATCTAATTGGATCCAAATACGAGAATACTAACTGTGCAACTCGACAAGATCTCGATCATACAAACGGTGATCACGGCCAACGCTTTGGCCATCGTGTACGTTCGAGCCCCAAATTTTTGCAAATTTCAGGTTCTCTGCGACCACACGGTGAACCTGCATGGCCAAATCTTCGACCGTGCCATCGATTGGAATTGTAAAGGGCGAAGAAAAATTCGGTGGTTTTCCGGGCCGTTTTGTATAGACGCGGACGACTTTTAACGACCGATAGATTGCGTCACGTAACGTTTCACGCGACTCTTGGCGGTCAAATTCCACCGCGCACGTCTCTAAGGTGACAGGGACCAACTCGCGGAAATACTCGAGGCGCTCGCAAGAGTTGACATCATCCGCGCGTGTAACGACCAAGAGCGTCTTGATGCGGATAACCGAAAAGTCTCCATCGACGAAACCTGTTTCTGTCGAAAGCAGCGTTTTTCGGGAATCCAACTGTGAAATAACTTCGTTGGCTTCATCCGGTCCATCGTCCGAGCTGCCATCCAAACACAGCAGTGCAACGTCAGCCGAACGTACCATACTGGTTAGGTACGGTTCAATGTGATTGCCCGTGATTGGTGGCGTATCTATTAGTTGAACGGTGACGTCTTTCCACGGCATCATCGCCGGCAATGGTTCTCGCGTGGTGAATGGATAAGCTGCGATCTGAGGCTCGGCATTGGTTAACTCGGCCACGAGCCGACTCTTTCCAGAATTTGGGGAACCAATCAAAATGACTTGTCCGGCTCCCTGACGCGGCACCTTGCAACTAAGACCTTTATTCCCCGATTTTTTCTCGATCTTCAGTTCAGTGTGGCTTTGTTTCAGACGAGTTTTCAATTCAGCCTGAAGCTTTTCGGTGCCCTTGTGCTTTGGAATAAGCTGTAACATACGTTCCAAGCACTCGACTCGATCCTGAGCCGTTTCTGCTCTGCGGTATTCTTCTTCCGCTTTCTGGTATTGAGGTGTCAGATTTGCAGGCATTTGTCCAATGTTGGAAGTTCAACGTTTGATGAACCTATTTGGGATTCACCTCCAGTTCTTGTTTTAGCTTACGCATTCGGGACACATCCAGTCCGGTTGGTTTCTTTTCCAGCATCCAATCAAGTTAGTCGCAATCAAACCATCAGGTGAGATGAAAAATCTGGAACCCAAAATCGATTGCTGATCATCGCGACAGTTAAAAGCAATGATGACAACGGACCTTCCTTCACTGTCGACAACCTTTTAGATCAGTGACAGGCCTTTAGCCCACTTCATTGACTTCTTGTCCGACAATTGTTTTTGTGCCATCTTTACTCCGCATCAGGCTACCTGCTCAGTTGAGGGTTGTGACTTGCCAGAGAGAAAGTTCGCCAAAGGCTAGGTAGAGCACATAGTGATCCTCAGATTTTTCCGATCAACTGAAGCTTGCAAAGTGGGGAGTCCATCCTCAACGCTCGTTTCCGCTAGCTATACTATTTTGCTTTCGGTATTCGGTGGTAGACAACATCCAGGTGGAAGCAGGTATTCAAGAAGATTTTTTGCGTGAAGAGGCAGGCCAGAATTCCCATTACCCATAAAATTTTTCCATGAACTCATTAAGTGAGATATTCATAGCATCGCCCAGGCGACCGAATATTTGACGCAATGTCCAGTTGCCTAACATACGTATGTTCCGAAAGGCAAGGTGTTGTGCGTCGTCCAATAAGTCGCCCAGACTGCAATAGTGGACTTTGCGCCAATCCTAGATGGCCTCGGTGTTGTCTGTCACAACTATTGCACCGGGTGGACTGGTGGATTAAGATTTTTTTAGTACAGTCGCCTTTTATATCAATTAACGGAGCAAGACCTCAACCATTTTCTGTCAGGGGAGTGCTCTAGAAGAGCGCGGAGCGAGAGACCTGAGTAGACTTTAATTTTAATAACGTGAGGCTCTCCTTTTGCTCGCGAACTGCAATTGTGTCATTGCGCCCTGGAAATTTTCAAAGGAGAAATAACATGAGATTTTCAAAAGATGTAACAATTATCCTTTTCGCTGCCTGCATAACTTCAATTGCTGGTTGTGGAAGCGATCTTCCTGAAGGCGTCGACGAAGCTTGTGAAACAGCTTTTGAATTAGCGGTGGAAATCTCGAGCCTAAACGAGGATGCAAAAGATCCAGAAAATATAGCGAAGGCTAAGGAGCTGACACCGAAGTATAAGAAAGCAGTGAGGCAGATGCGAATCGCGGTGGACGCAATGGAGCGAGACAAAAAGGTATCGGTAGATGAGAAGAAGGCGTTCCACGAAAAATGGCGACAGAAATACCAGGACGCCGGTCTAGAGCACGGCGCTCGCTTTTAAGACTAAGGTAGCGCACTACATCCTACCGATCCATTTGCTTTAAGCTTGGATCAAGGGCAATAGCGCGTTTCAGGTCTGTGGCTGCACCGGTGTCGTTGCCTTTGGATTTACGCGTCTGCGAACGCAAGAAGTAGGCTTTGGCGACTGTGACGTCAAACCGTTTTGCTTTCGTAAAGTCCGCGATGGCCTGGTCGTAATTGCCTTTTTTTAAGTAAGCATCGCCGCGAATTGAGTACGCATCGTGGTGCGGATTAACTTGGATGGCTGTGTCGCAGTCAGCGATTGCTCTGTCATATTCGCCATGGCGGAACCAATACGAGGCCCGGCTGGAGTAGGATTTCCCAAAAATGGGATCTAGCTGGATAGCCGTCTCATAATTAACCAGTGCAACCTTTGACTCTCCTCCGTCGATCAGGTGTTCCGCACGTTTGATGTAGCCGGTCGGCTGCTTTGGGGCTTGAGCGACTACAGTATTCAAGTTTCGCAATTTTTGCAGCCATTCGACCTTACTGGCATCGGCTTGAGCTTCATTATTCTTGTTTAGTTTCCCGTATGCTGCACAGCGGAGGTTGAAATACTTGGGGTTGTGGCGATCGCGGGCAATCGCTTCCGTGAAGTCGATCACGGCCTTCTGAAATTGGCCATTCTCGAAATACAACATACCTCGGTTGTGGTACGCGTTGATGTAGTCTGGGTTGATTCGGAGGGCCACGTCAAAGTCGGCGACTGCCTTGTCATTATTTTTGGCACGAAAATGAGCCATTCCACGATTGTTATAAGCGTCGACGTATTCCGGATTCAACCCGACGGCCGTTGCGAAATCGCCGATGGCGTTCACGAATTTTCCTTGGGCAAGATAGCTCAGACCACGATTATTGTAGGCTTGCACGAATTTTGGATCCATGCGGATTGCTTTCGTGAAATCGCTGATTGCCTGATCGTAAACACGTCGGGTCAACAAGAAGAAGCCTCGCATATTTCGCACGGAAACATTTTTCGGTTGAAGCTTGACGGCTGCATTAAAATCGGAGAATGCATGGGTATTCTGGCCCATGTCCGCATGAAGGCCGGCGCGACGCATATATGCCTCAGTCGCACTCGGGTCGATCTGAATCACTTGATTCAAAACTTGAAGGGCTTTTCCGAACTCTCGCAACTGGATGTGCGTCTTTGCGCGATCCATCATCGTCTTTGTGGCGATAATGAGCTTTGACTTGTTTTTTTGACTGGATTTTTCGGATTTGGGTCTGTCTGATTTCGAGTTGACTCTTACATTTGGCGGCTTAGGTTTGTCCGTTTCAGTTTGATTAGACTCACCACAGCCGGTCACAACCAGAGCTGCTATGAAAAGCCACTGTTTGCGCATAATGCTGTTCCCGAGTTGAACAGTGTGCCGAAAGTCACTGTTGGAGTTGTCTTGGTGGGGGAAGAGAACGGGAAATTGAGGCTTGAAATCGCTTTGCTGCGCAGTTTTGTTCGCATCGCTCCACCAATGGAGCACAACAAACAAGTATCCCAACAAGTTGGGATACTACAAATGAATCTACGTACTATTAGGGCAGATTCAAAGCGTGCACGGCTTGTACTCAGCAAACACAAGTGTGTCAATCCCGATCGAAATATTCTGTGCGTGTTTTTTGCAACAAGGGGGCTTGATCAATTCGATTTCCATGTCCTGGTACAGTTCACTCGTGCATATGCAGATTTCAAGTCGGTACCGCAAGTCATTGTGCATTTTTTTTAGAGCTGCGCTTCGTACGTCTGCCTTGACTTTCAGAGTCCCAATTTCAGTATTGATGTGTTGGATTATCCATTCTCTGCTGCCGAACTGTGTGGTTGCGCATGCGAATTTCATGGTGACATTAGTCAAACGTCAATTTTACCGAATACAATTTCTGCCGATCGCCTCGGCTGCGTAAGTCGGCCAGCATAGCCGCGAAGTCAGGCCTGAGAAAATCGTTGAATTTGCGCTGACCATTGATCTGAATTTTTACTCGTCGGTCAAAGTCGACAAATTTTGGTGATAACCAAATTGTGTTCGATTTGGCCCCGGACCTGACGTGAATTGTATTTCCAACGGTGACCCGCGCTGTTAACTTGACAGGATTGACCGGCAAGTGCAGGTCGTCATCAGCAATCGATAAAGTGGCGTTGCGCGGCAGACCGTCAAATTTGAGCCAGAAAAACCGATTGTCGACAGGTCGCAGAATTCGCGCTTCCACTTCATCGGGATACTTGGTTCGAGTGTGCAGCTGCATCCAATCGAACAGCTTATGGACTTCGCCATAATACCTTTCGTGTCCGCGGCCAATGAATTCGGTATAGATCAGGTCATATCCACGGCGGAGCATCTGATTCAAATCGCGGGCATTCCGTTCGAATGTGTTGCGGTCCAATTCACCACCGATCACGTACCACGCTAGACCTTTGGCATTGGGCCAGTAATGTTTGCAGTACTTGGCACTGACTCCCGTAATGGGAATGACACCGGCAAACACGTCCGGGTGCGACATTCCCAAATCGAACGCAGCATCGCCTCCCATGCCATGTCCAGCTAGGTATAGACGGTCCGAATTGACGTTGAAACGTTTACGGGCGTCCCGAATCGATTGTAAAATCACATAGTGGGCCGCGGCGCTATAATCGTAATCTCGTTGATTTTCAGTCGCGTACTCTGGAGCAATGACGATATAGCCATGTCGCTGAGATTGACCTGGTTGCGATTGAGTGCCCCCCCACCAAGTTAACTCGTATTCGGCCGTGTGCCCGGCGTCGCGTAGTGCCACGATCATCGGATAACTGTGATGTAAATCATATTCAAGCGGCAATAGGACCGAATATGCGACGGGTAATCTATTATCGGGCTGAGCGACTTGGATGGGCATTACTCGGCCTATGTTGTTTTGGATACCAGGTGTTTCGATAAGTGGCGGTAGTCGAGGTATCATGTGCGCAATCGTTCTCACGCTGACACCTTCAACATTTTGCAGGCGGGCCAGATGTCGTCTCAGATTAGTAGTGTCCGTTTCCTGCAGGTAGTCCATAATCAATGAACGGGCCTTCCAAAGTCGGCGAGCGGCATCCAGATTGGTGATCGCATTGGCACTTCCCACGACCCATCCGGAATAGGCGACTGCTAGTTTCTCCGCGGGCGACAACGATTCGTCGTCGTGGAACTTCAGGAATGCGTCCAGGCGATTCAATGATTCGACGTTTAGTTGTTCGTTGATCTCGGCCCGCAATGGAGCAACGGCAGCCATCTGCTTCGAATCTGTTAGCGCTTCCTGCAATTTGCCAAGCATCGCGAGTACTGTCTTTCCTCGAACCTGCGATTCGTCGTATTCGGCAATGAACCTCCGTACGTCGCGTAGCACCGTAACACTTATTTTTTCCAGAGGAAATTGTTTGGCAGCTACGTAGGCTAAGCGATGCTGTCCGGCCGCGCGACGATGGCGCAATTCACTAAATAACCGTTTCGCTAGAAGTTGCCGGGACCGAAGAGCGAATTCCTCAGCACGTTCTGACAGGTCGGGGAAATCCTTCACGATCGAATCCAGTTCCTGCAGCGATTGTTGATACAAACCAGCCTGCAAGTAAAAACGGGCGATGGCTAGACGATCATCCGGTTTTGTTTGGTCGGTTGCTTTGCGGATCATGACGTCGAGTGTGTTCGGGGCAATCGATGTTGGTGCCAGACCATGTCTCCAGACATAATTCAGGCCAATCACTGTCAAGTACTTTGGATGAATTTCGGTCACTCCCTGAAAAATGTGGATCGGATTCTTTGGTCCTGCCACCTTGATCCGACGTCGTCCGAACTCGTCGAACGGTGTCCTCTCGATATACGTTCCTACCGATCGCAGCATCAGTTTGCGGGCAGTCTTTCGTTGTTGCAGTTGAAACGTCTGAAAGTAGGCCAGGTCGGCGTCCCTGTTGATTTCCGATACTTGACGAGCCGGCAAGAAGTAACGCTGAAGTTCGGTCTGGACGAGAAGAATCGGGTAGTTCACGATTTCATTCGCACCGCGTTTTGCGGAAAGCTTCAATGATTGAAGCGGCACGGGTTTGCCTTGGATCACTGTGCCGTTCTTTAGCAACACTTCACCCGCGAAAGAGCACGTGTCACTTGCCGTGAACCAACCGATTGACAGACTGACGCCAAGAACAGCTCTGGTATAGAAGTCGTGTGGAATCCGCATCATTCACTTTTGAAGATATCGGAAAGCCAATTGAGTGCGAGCGACCCATGGTTCAAAACAAGGTATAGGCTGCCGCAAATAGCGGCTACGACTAAGACCAGGCAGATGAATCCGAAAAACCCTTCGGTTTTCCCTCGCAGCCACTGGCGGCGCTTTCGGCGCTTTTCCTGTTTGTCGAACGTCGCATACATGTCCCGCATGCGGCCAGACCGGGAATCGGCTTTTGCCTTCACAATTCGCCCCTCCATAAGCGATGTGAATTGTGAATACTGAGACAGTGGCAGATAGTCTTCAGACACCGATCGTTTGGCTTTCGCGGTCACGTTCAACGACGACGCTTTAATAGCCTTTTGGATTTGAGTCGTGGTCATCTTACTGATGACAACCTTGCGTTTGGCGTCCTTGTGTTTGACGAACCACGTTTCTTCGCCAAAATCGGCGGACTTTTTCTGTGCCACGGTGGCTGCATCCTTGGCCGATGTCCGCGGGACTGTCTTTTGCAAATGTTTCGGTGAAGATTTGGATTTCCTGACTCTTGAAATCGTGGTTTTCGACGATGTGGTCGCTTGCGAGGATAGGACGGCTGTACGCAAACTGGGCACACTCTCGGCTCTGTCGATAAAGCTCAAAACGTCATTGGCTGTCTGCAAGCTGTACAGATCATTTAATAAAGCGGCACAGCTTGCGTACCGGTGCGACGGCTCTTTGGCCATCATCTTATCGACCATCAAATCCAAACGCTCAGGAACTTGCGAATTCAGTTTCCTCACGTTGTCGAATTTCCCGTTTTCCTTGACCACGATCAGTTCTAGTACGGTCTTGCCGGTAAATGGCAACTGACCAGTCAAGAAGTAATACAGCGTACAGCCCAAAGAGTAGATGTCGGTGCGATGATCGACGTTCTTTGCATTGCGTGCCTGTTCAGGGGGCATGTAAAGGGGCGTCCCCAAACCGGTGCCGCTTTGCGTCATCGACATATCCTCGTCCAGAACTTTGGCCAGTCCGAAATCTGCTAGTTTCACCACACCTTTGTGTGTCACAAGAATGTTATCGGGTTTAACATCGCGATGAATCAACGTCATTTCGTGTGCATGTTTCAATGCCTCGGCGCACAATATGACAATATGCAGCGCGTCTCCAACGCTTAGTTTTTTCCGCTCGTCCATCCAGTCTTGCATACTTCTGCCGTCAATAAATTCGATGGCGGCATAATGCAAACCTTTGTCCGAATCTGCGGCAAAGACTTTGACCACATTGGGATGGTCAATCTTGGCCATCGATCGGGCTTCTCGCGTGAATCGTTCGACAAAATCCTTCTGTTTCGTTAGTTCCTTCGCCAGAACTTTTAAAGCGACTTTGCGGTCCAGGCTGACCTGAGTGGCCAGATATACCTCACCCATGCCACCTTGACCCAATTTTTTGACAAGCTTAAAGTCGCCTAGTTGTGTGGTTTTCTTTGGCTGAACGGCCGCCTTCTTCCCTGATTTCTGCCCGACTGGCGTTCCAGATACAGGTTTCTCGGAGCCTGTGGAAGACAAGTCCGTTCGTGCTACGCCCTTTTTCGCAGGTTCTACACTTTTGTCGTCTTGAGAGCTGCTAGGAACGAACGTTTCGTCCATTTCGCAAGTTCCAGATTCTGAAGCCGCTGCTTGATTGGCTTCGTTCACACCTGAATTCGGTCGTCTTGATTCGGAGGTACCCATGTCCACCCTCCATTATGTGGCGATGTGCCGTTGAATCAAATACCGAGTTAGCCGTGACGAGATTTCCGTTGGCGACTTCATACAGCCCCGGCAAATTAATCCTGCAATTTCGCGCCGACTAGTTTTTGATACGCGTCGCGGTCGGCAATTGAAGTCTGCAGGAGTGCTTGATTGTTCATTTTGAAGAAGCCATTTCTATAAAGTGTACTGAGCCGGCCTTAATGGATCCGGGACAGCCGACAATCAGATGCTGATCACATTTAGTTCACAGATTGCTGTGAACTCTATTGTTGAAGTGTATCAACGATGTCCATCTTGAACAACGAATAGCGGGCAACTACACTGAAGACATAAGAGCTTCAAAGCGACTTTTTTCCTTCGGTGTCGTTTTACACACCGTGTTGTAATTGTGGGGCAATCAGCCGGCAAGATGCTCTGTGTTTGCAACATGTGAGCGGGATCTCAAATGGGTGTCATTCGCTTTGTGATTCATCCTGAAAATCTTTTGGATAATTGGCCCGAAGCCCATCGGGCCTATATTAGTGGTCTCGACAATCGTGTCTTTCCCACGCGAGTTGAGATCGACGGAAACGTGATTGCTTGCCGCCGCCAAAGTTCCGAGAGCGGCAAATTGAATGTGGCCTGGCCAGTGCCCGGCTTTGGTCGACCGATTGTTAGTACATCGACACTGCTCGAACGAGACGAGGCCTATTTACTGGCCGTTGAACTAGCTCGTGGAAAGATCTGTCAGATTCGTAATCAACTTGTGAACTGGGAAAACCAGGGGATGAAGATCTCCTGCGACTTTCACGAACTTCATCAAGACGCCTATCGAATGTTGGCCAAAGCCACTTCGATGCAGGGTAAACCCGAAGTTGCTAGCGAGATGGCCAATCAGGCGATCACCAAAGCGTGCGAAGCCGCCGAAATCCTGACATGTTCGTACACCGGACAGCAGTTAGCCATTCGGCATGGACGCTCTCAACAATTGCCAGCGTCTTTGGGGTGTAATTTAGCTGATGCCGCGCCTGCACCGGAGTGGAATGATCGACTGTGTGACGCTTTCAATGCTGCTGTGGTGCCCGTTCAATGGCGACACATCGAACCAGTCGAAGGAGAATATCACTGGGAATTGAACGACTCCCAGATCGAATGGTGCGAAGAAAATCATTTGCTGGTGACGGGTGGTCCATTGTTGAATTTTTCGCGGGATGGGCTACCCGAATGGCTGCAGCAGTGGGAACGTGATGTTTTTAACTTGCAGAGCTTTTTGTGTGACTTTGTGGAAACGGCCATCTCACGTTACGTTGGTAAGATTCGAATTTGGGAAGTGTGTTCGCGAGTCAACACGGGTGGAGCATTGAACTTGAGTGAAGAAAATCGATTGACACTCGTTGCACGTACAATCGAAGTTGCCCGACAAATTGATAAAGAAGCTCAACTATTGATCCGTGTCGATCAGCCGTGGGGCGACTACCAATCGAGCGGACGACATCGCCTATCGCCGTCGCAGTTCGTCGATGCGTTGGTCCGCTGTAGCGTAGGCCTGTCGGGCGTCAACTTGGAAATCGGTGTTGGCTACCATCCGTATGGTACAGCTTCACGTGACGTAATGGATTTCTCACAACTGATTGATCAATGGAGCGACTTGGAAATTCCCTTATATGTTACGCTGGCATTTCCGTCGTCCACCGGCTCGGACCCCAAAGCCAATCCTAACTTGAAAATCGATTCGAATGGCTGGA
>CAUZSN010000048.1:0-19791 GCA_963582345.1 Planctomycetota bacterium | reverse complement strand
CCAGCCGGGTACGCCACTGTAAGTTGGGGATGGTATAGGAGTTTTCGGTTCTCGCCAAGACAAACTGTTGCAGTGCGTCAACACAGTTCGGCCGCTCGTTAAATCTAGAGCATGAGCTGTAAGCCAATATGGGACAGAAGCTTACATAAATAAATCTTGAGAATAAACGTTTTTCGGCACAGAATCTGTTGTTATCGTCGCTGTCGAACCAACGGGAGCGCTAACACCGGAGGATGAATATGCAATCGAGATTTCCACACGGTGATGGGAGTGAATTGCCGCGAGAAATGATCGAACTCGCAAAGCGGATTGCAATGTTGCCGGAAGATTTTCAGACAGAACTGGAAGCATTGCACACCCAAGTCGTCGAATCGGCTCGCAGGCGGCGGCGTATGTTGGCGTTGGTTCAAGAAGCTTTGTCCCAACTCCGCTTAGACATTAAATACTTGATGTTCGATCTGGACGTGACCCGCAAGGAACGCGACGAATTTCGCGAGCAGCTTGAAGAGCGGTAAATTGCTGCCATCGTTGCAAGTGCTACGATCCCTGCCAAATCTGCGTTGGCAATGGATCTTACAAAAATCCTAACTGCCCCAGTTAATGCGCTCTTGACGTGTTATAATCTTCTACTCTGAATTGCACGCTTGACAGAACGCTCAATGTCCGATTTCTCGTCATGGCCTACGATGACCTTTCCGGATTCCTGTCCGAATTGCAGGACGATGGCGATTTGGTTCGTATCGCGGTATCCGTTGATCGCGATTTGGAGATTGCTGAGATCACCGATCGAATCTGTAAATTGCCCGACGGTGGCCCTGCAATGGTTTTCGAAAACGTCAAAGGGAGTTCGATTCCGATCGTCACTAACCTGTTGGGCAGCGAACAGCGCATGATCAAGGCCCTTCGGGCACGGTCGTTCGACGAAGCGGCAGGCCGAATTCTGGCGATGATCAAACCCGACGTTCCCGAGAATTGGCTGGAAGCATTGAACTTGGTTCCGCGGTTTGCACAACTTTCCAAACTGCCTCCGAAGACAGTCACGACGGCCATTTGTCAGCAGGTCGTCAAAATCGGAACCGACGTGGATCTAAATGAGTTGCCGATACCGCGTTGCTGGCCGGACGAGCCTGGACCGTCAATTACTCTTGGGCAACTCTACACCCAACATCCGACAAGCCGAATTCGCAACGTCGGTCTGTACCCGTTGCAAGTCATGGGACGTGGCTCACTGGCGGTCCACTGGAGCGTCCAGGACGAAGCATGGTCGAACTTCGACGAATATCGTACGCAACAGCAACAAATGCCGATCGCCATTGCGTTGGGGGGTGATCCGTTATTGAACTTCGTAGCCAGCGCTCCATGGCCGGCCAACACTGATGACTGTCTGCTTGCTGGTTGTTTGCGAGAAAAAAATGTGGAGCTGGTAAAATGCCGCAGCCATGACCTGGAAGTTCCTGCTGAAGCAGAAATTGTGATTGAGGGGTATATTGACACATCTGCTCCGTTGATTTCGGCGGGTATCATCGGTTCGCCGATCGGGTTTTATGGACCGACCGAGCAACTGCCGGCGATCAACGTAACTGCGGTTACGCATCGTTCCAATCCGATTTTCCCTGCGATGATTTACGGCCGACCACCGATGGAAGACTACTGGATGCATAAGGCGAGTGAACGTCTTTTTCTACCAATCGTCAAACTGTTTGTTCCAGAGATCATCGATTATCACATGCCTCGGTCCGGAGCATTTCGCCATCTGCTGTTTGCGAGTTTCAAGAAATCGTACTCCGGACAGTCTCGTAAGGTGATGCATGCTCTGTGGGGGCTAGATTGGTTATTCGCGACGAAGATAATCGTGGTTGTCGATCAAGATGTCCTTGTGCAGGATGAAGAGCAGGTCTGGTTTCACGTCGGCGCGAATGTTCATCCCGGACGCGATACAGTCTTTTGTGAAGGACCAACGCACATGCTAGATCACGCCGCGCCAACTCGCGGGATGGGACAAAAAATGGGAATCGATGCGACACGCAAACTGCCGGAAGAAGGACACCCGCGTGCTTGGCCGGACGAAGTGCTAATGACGACCGAAATCAAGGAACTGGTTAGTCGAAGATGGAGCGACTATGGATTCGGGGAAAATTTAGTTTTGTGACCAAAGAACTTTAATCGATTGATCCGTCATCATGAATGTCGATAAATCGGAAGCGCGAATCCGCCGGATGTTTGGCCAAGTTTCGCTGCATTATGATTTTCTAAATCACATGCTTTCGGCCGGTACCGATTTGTATTGGCGGTGGCGGACCGTGCAGCTGGTGCCTCCCAACGGCGAAGCTCCGATTCTCGATGTGTGTACGGGAACCGGCGATTTGGCCATTGCCTATTGGAAAAAATCTAGCGGCCGGGTTCCGGTCGTCGGAACCGATTTTACTCACGAGATGCTCGAATTGGCCAACCGCAAGGCGGCTAAACATAATGGCGGCGTCACGTCACTAACGTTCTTAGAAGCTGATACCCAGCGCCTGCCATTCGCCCACAATCAGTTTCAAATCGTCTCGGCCGCGTTTGGATTGCGCAACGTGACCAACACCACGTTGGGCTTACAGGAAATGACTCGCGTTTGTCAGCCGGGAGGCCGGGTGGTCGTATTGGAGTTCTCGATGCCGAACAATCCCATTTTGGGTCTACTATATCGGTGGTACTTCCGAAATATACTGCCGCGAATCGGTCAGTTTGTGTCTTGTAATCAGGAGTCTGCGTACAATTACTTGCCGCAGTCGGTCTCCGAATTTTCTCAGGGTGAGGTGCTATCTGAAACGATGCGCGAGTGCGGATTGAGTGACATCTGGCACAAATCGCTCACATTCGGAGTTGCTGTAATCTACTGCGGCGTCAAACTCACGGTAAAACAGTAGAACGATAGCGGACCGTACCGTTAAGATCGAATTTCGATAGATGTGCGTGCACTGGATAAGCCTGCAGACGATTCTTCATCTGGAAACACGTGATTCAAGACCGCCTGAAAGACTGAGAGACCGATAATATGAATGATCTCGTCGTCGCAATGACAGGCGCGAGTGGCTCGATTTATGCGACCAGATTGTTACAGGTCTTGTTGAATGCCGGACGCACAGTCCACATTACGATCAGCCCGGCTGCGGTCGAAGTCATACAGCACGAACTGGGATTAAAGGTTGACCTGGAAAACTTTGATAAGTCACAGATCCTGACAGCCGAATCTGCCGACAGCGCGAATCCGCGGCAGCGGTTAGTTTACCATCACTATCAGGAATACCGAGCCGGCATTGCCAGCGGATCGTTCTTGACCGCCGGTATGGTGGTCTGTCCCTGCTCAACAGGGACTCTGGCCAGTATTGCCAACGGACACTCTTCGAACCTAATCCATCGAGCTGCCGATGTGCATTTGAAAGAACGTCGAACCCTAATCGTTGTCCCTCGAGAAACTCCGTTAGGCAGCATCCAATTAGAGAACATGAAACGCCTAGCCGACTCAGGTGTTATCGTCATGCCTGCGATGCCCGGCTTCTATCACAATCCCACTACAGTACAGGACCTGATCGATTTCGTCGTCGGCCGAATTTGTGACCAATTAGGAGTTCAGCATGATTTGTTCAAACGCTGGGGCAGTTGATACGGATTCGTCCGGGCGTTCTGCGAGTCACGTTGCTTGTTTTTAGTTTCCATTTGGTTCAAAATTCGACTATTGTCCGCCTCGCACTCGCTTCGTTCTTGCTATCAACTTCTTTTTACTTGGCGTACCTATGCCGATTGAACAAGTCGAGCAAAAAAAGAAAAAATATACAGACAAGTATGTCGTTGTTGACGGACAACTCCCGGAATTACGGCGTTTTTCCGGATTAACGGGTATTGTGAAGACGGTCAACATGAGTGGCCGTGCCTTGGTTGAATTCGATGGCCCGGTCGACATTGGATGGTACGATATCGACCTGACCTATCTGACAGTGGTCGATGCACCAGTGAAGGGGAAGTCTGCAGCGGAAAAATCCGTTGCCGAAAAGTCTACCGCGCCGCCGACTATAAAAACCGACAGCAAACCGGCTACCGTAAAACCGAAGGGTGCATTGTCCCCATTGGAACTGGCTCGTCAGCAAGGCGCAGTCAAAACCGAAAAACAAACCAAGGGGACATCCGTTAAAAAAACAGACGAGCCCAAGCAAGATAAAAAAAAACGTTCACCATTGGAATTGGCTCGTCAGCAAGGCGCGTTCCAAGGTGGTGAGCCGAAAGACGCGACTAAGGCCGAAAAAGAAGCGACAGAACAGAATACTTCCTCTGAATCGGAATCTCAGGCGGAATCGCTCGCTGACAAGCCTGCGCAGCAAAAAATCCCAACCACTGGGCCAGATGGTAAACCACTGTCGAAACTGGCATTGGCACGCCGACAGGGTCCGTTCAAAAGCTGAAAGAGCCAACGGCCGAGTGCTTTTTTTCATTCGTTATTTAAGTTTGTTTCCGATTCGAGTCTCGGAATTCAAAGGTTGGGCCTTTGCCTGCTAGTCGACCTCTAACACGATGTCTTCTTGTTCTGGAAGGCGCCGAAATTGCCGCAGGCACATCCAAATGGCCAAGCTGGTGGCGGTAACTAGTAGAGCCAGTCCGAAGATGCTAAGTCTCAGGCAAGTCCACCAGATAAGCCCCAATACCATCCAGGATATGGCCTGATTACGGTTCAACCACTTGGGACATTCCAGATTCATCAAACGTCTTAACAAGAACACGGCCAACAAACACGCCGGGATCACGATGACCAGAGTCAGAATTCGAACATCGACTGCCCACAGTGAAACATTCCGGTTGGTTACGCCGTCCGCCGGCAACTTGGCATAAACAAGGCCCAATGAATCAGCCATGGATTCCAGTCGGTCGTACGAGCGACTTACCACGTCGGGCGTCCGATCAACTGCGGCGGGCACTGGCAGTATCGAACGGGCTTGGTGCAGTGTGTCAATTTCGCGATCGAACTGCAAAAGTCGCCTGCGACGTGCGGAGTGCTGCTGGCTGTCATCGCTCAGCACTTTGGCAAGTCGCCGTTTTAGCGAGTGGAAGCTCTGATTCAAATCGCTCCAGGCCGAATCGTGCCTCTTCCCCCCTATCAAATTCAGATTACTGAGCGTCTGGTTCACCTCAAGTAGGCCTTCAACATGTTTAAACATCCGATCTATCTGGTCGATTCGCTGGAAATCACTCCGTATGAAGAGAAGTAATTGCTCAGGCGGCACCAAAGTCAGTAGGGATCGCTTTACGGCGATATTTTTTGGAAATGGTATTTCTGTGAAAATGCTTCCAATACGCGGTGTATTGTTGAGTCGTCGGTGGCTCCAGAATATGACAATACGGTTTACGGCCGAAACAGGATTGAGGGGGACTGATAACCGGTTCGAATTGGCAATATCGGCATTGATTGGGCATTCGTTGACAAACAAGGCTTGCAATTGCGTGCGGTTGGGCCATGTGATGTCCAGGGCATCTCTATTAGCCGAGACGACATACAAATCTGTTCGCCCCAGTTCTTCTTGGTCTTGATTTATCCAAATCCGTGTTTCAGCAAGTGGAATATTGGCTTGTTTGGGGAACTGCTGAGGCTGATCCAAGGTCAACACCCAATGTCCCGATTCATTGCCAAATGCTTCCACGTCTTGCAATGTTAAATCAGCCACGGTTTGCTGCAGAATCCAATCAGGGATTTCTGTCTTGTCGCGCTTTACGATCAATGAACCAAGTGGTTCGAATACGTCAGGCGGCGACAGGATCAACAACCCTTCGGACTGATGGATGTTTGCATCAAAGACACTCAAGAAAGGCAATTCCCACTCGGTTACTTTTGGTACGTCCACAAATTTTTCTACGACAAGAGAAAACTTGGACACGTCGGGTTTAGGTGTCACGTAAATCTGTACGGCCCCTTCGTCAACAACTTGGGTCCGGTGCGTAGCATTAATCAGGCGCAGTTGGGCGTCAGCGAGCGGGGCAGGGAGGGCAACGCGAATCGTATCCGGTCGACCGTCAAATCGCTGGAATGTCAGAATCTCTGTTAGCTTCCAGCGATTGTCGGCGTTGCGTTCGAGGACCGTTGCGGCATAGACACGAGTACTTTTCTTACGTGGCGACACCTGAATGCGCGGCCGAGTCAATTTTTCAGGCAGATAATAACGCCCCAATAGAACCTCTTTCGGATTATCGGAATCCAATTCAACTGACCCATCCATGGGCAATAATTCCTCTGCCGCCTGCAAGTTAACGTCCAGATTCGAATCGTGATAAAGGTGCAATTGCGACATCTGAGGTTCAATAAATTCAGTTCCCTCGAGACGAACCAGTGGTAGAGAAGTCATTGCCGAACGGTCCAACGGTATACTGCCTTTGAGACTGAGGATTTGAGCTCCGGCGTTTTCCTCCTTCAAGAAAATGTTCTTGCCTTGCAAGTAGAGGATAAGGCGATTGCCAATTTGTGACACGTGTGCCAGTCGTTCCACTTCATCCTGAACCGAAAGCGATTTGATTTGCAGTTTGGGATCTACAATCAAAGTGTGCTGAAATACCTTAGTACCCATTGTCAGAATTTCAGCGTGCAAGTCCCATTCCAGACGATTCTTCCGGATGCGACCGACCTGGACTATCCGCGCTTGCCGTTGCGGCGTCAACGGTTTCAAAGCAAATGATAGCTTGGCTGGCGTCGTCATTTGGTAAGCAAGTTGCGGCTTCTTTGTCCCTTCTGGATCGCGCCGATTATTTATGAAGTCTTCTGGGTTCATTTGAACCAACTGAGTGAAGGGTTTCATTAGTGGTTCTAGGCGGAAGCCAAGGCCGGACACAACGCCGACTTGCTGACGAATCACATTCACAGGTTCAGATTGTGGAATCGAGCCGAATAGGTCCAGTGGTGGCAGCACAATTCGGTCGCGAGAAGGGTCAAGTGGTACCGTGAAGAGCGCGTCGATGGCAAAGCTGTTTTCTTGAGGCTTGGAAAATTCAATGAGCAATTGTGAGTTCTTTTCGTGTCGCGACAACACTTGAAATGTGATTGGCTGGCTATCGACGACAACTTGGCGGACAATGGTTCTCGGCGGCAGATTCCAGGTGAGAAAATCGACGTTGCCGGCCAATACATCGTATTGCACTTGTAGTTGGTACTGTAATTTCGTGTGCCGCACTTCGACCAAAGTTGACAACTGTGCTTCCAACTTCGCAGGTGGACGAACCGGAATTGTATTGGCTGACCACAGCACTTGCAGTTGATCAGTCTTGCCGAGTTCAACGGCGACAGTTGGTTCGTTCCCGGTCATCTCGATTTGACCCTGAGCATGTGGAAATTCGACGGTGGGAAACCACTGATTGAATGCGAGCTGTAGTGTACTAGCCGAAACTTCAGGAATTCTAAGCCAAAAGCTTGCACCGCCCGGCACTACTTTCTTCGGCGTAAACATGACGAACGTGACGTCGAATGACAGAGACCTTCGATTTTGACCGGAATTTGTTCGGGCCAACTCCACAAAAAAACCATGTCCATCTACAGCGCGTTCAATCGGCTGTATTTTTCCGTTTACCGTGCACGCGTCCGGCGGAAAATTCACATTTTCAAACGGAAAGTGGACTTGCACGGTCGGTTCCGTTGAAAGGACGATCACCCGGAATTCCCCACGAATCGCCACAGGCTGTTGCGGCTGAACCTGGACATGGTACTGAGCGGACGAAATCAAGTATGCGGGATGTTTTTCTTGCCGCCGCTTCAACGCACGGTGCCGTAAATCCTGAAGCAATTCTGTGGAGACTTGAACGACAGTCAGATTCGGAGACAGCGATTGGTCTTCGGTGACGGGGATTAAGATGTCAAACGTCGAGTCCGAATTGGGACTCGCTGTTTTTCCATCGACGGATTCCACGGGCACCGTCCGTTCCTGGGCTTGCGATGTTGTTGCCAGCGAGACGGCCAGGACTAACAGGAACGTCGCTAAAATTTTACGGTCGCTTCGTGTGCTATCCTGCGAAACGTTGTCTGCTTTGACCGCCATCGTTCGAATCAATAAACGCCGAGGAAACACGGCAGCAATGACCGCTCCGATCAGACACCCACCGACGACTTCGGCACAGACCGACGGCGCCAACCATGCCCCGGCCGCAAACAGGCTGATCGACCACGCTCCGACGCGACTGCGGACCGGCACGCGGCGTATTCTTAACAAGGCCCCAATCATCAACGACGACAAAAGTCCGAGCCATGCCAGATGTCGGATTTGCGCGTTGTCCCAGACTGTCAGGACCACACCGTCGGGAAGTTCAGCCGCCGTCGCTTCGTGGATGATCCATCCGATTGGCGCGAATGTTTCGCCATTCGTCATATGTGCAGCTGTTTTCGTCGTATCTTCGAAAATTTTTTTCCAAGAATCTACATCCAGCGGGCTAAAAATAGTTTCTCGAGTCGGACGCCCTAAGGGACCAAACAGCCGTGTAGTCCACGTTGGTTTTGATAGCGGTCGCCGAAAATGGACAAAATCGGGTTGCGTGGCTAACCGCAAGTCCGGCGGGTGCACAATTTGCCACTCGCATCGAAGAATGCGATGTGGCATTTGTGGGACAATGACCGATCGCAGACTGCGCACAGAAGAGCCGCTTACCGGAGTGTGATACGCAATCTCGAGGACTCGAATCAAGCCTTTGGGTAACGGAGGCACAGAATGCAATTGGCCGCGAGACGTCACATCAACAGCGTGCCCGTTCACAATGGCTGCAGTCAAAACGGCCGGCTCGGCCAAACGAAAGGCAAGGCGCTCGTGTTCGCTGTGGCCTTCAAGAATAAATGTTGCATGATGAAAATCACGATCGCTGCCGCTTGAAAATATCAACGTTCGCAATTGTGCGCTTGCCAAAGGACTTGTCAGTGCTGGCGATTCAGTGCTCGGCGGCATTTCCGATCGTGGTTGAATCGCTCTCAGTTTTGCATCCTCGCGAATCGAAGATGTCACGAGTTTCTGTTCGTTCGTTTCCATGGTGTGAAACGAATTGTCAATATCGCTCGACTCTATGTCGGTCGTCATCGTTGAGGGTCGCAACCAAATTGTACCGTCGTCGCCGAGCCGACTTGCATGTGCAAGAAGTAGGCGTACATTGTCTCCGCGTTGGAGTTTGTTCAGAACGTTCGAGTTCCTCCACGAATCTGGCAAAGTTTCTTCCTGGACCGCGTCGAAATCAGAATCGGGTTCTAATGTAGCTGTTACTCCGGCTGGATAGGACAAGATAAACAGCATGTCCACGTGGTGGCATTCCAACGGCTGAAGAACTGGAAGACTGATGCGACGGTCGGGCACATCAGATCGTCGTCGCGCCGACAGTTCGACTACGCTGGAATGCTTAAGATTTAGCGGTTCCTTGAAATTGAAGACAAGAGACTGAGTATCGTTCGAAGTGCGATTGATTTCCCAGTCCAGGGATTTAGATGCGACCGGTCCGGACTTCATCCGCACGTCGATAACTTCCCATTCCGCAGAAATTTGACATTTCGCGACAAAGGTCGAAGCAGAACGATCTTGCCAACTGATTTCGGACGACAAAAACTGGGTTTTGGCCTCGGCGTTGACATGGGTGAGCACGCGAGCTGAATGAGCCGATTTCGGGAATGCCACGTCAACGAAAATCGAAGCGTTGGACTTATATTGGTCGAAAGTCAACAATTGTCGCATTTCGTTCGAACTGGTCTCCATTTGTCGAACGCCGTCGGCTTCAAATCTTCGCAAAACGAGCGGCGTAGCGACCTGGATTTCAAGTTGTCCATCGGTGAACGTGCCATTTTCAAGCGTCAACTGCGGCAAGTTCTGTTTCAGCGGCATTTCCACGGCTGTAATGCCGGCAATTTGGATCGGCCGACTTCGACCAAGCAGCCGGTCGGGCAGCGTCACGGTGATTTTTTTCTTCACTCCCAAAATCGACTCTTTCCACGAAAGCGGAAAGTCGACGCTTCCATATGTGATCGAATAAATCGTGACGTTCTTAGGAACCCAAAATGAGAATTCTTGCAGCGGTGCATCGAAGACCTCGAGGTTGAGGTTTACAGAAATGTCTAATTCGGATTTCCCGATTGCATAGGTGGAATTTTGAGTAGACAGCACCAGGGGTATCAACGACGGTTGCAGCGGTGCTTGAGTGATGCTGAATTGACATTCGGTGTGGCTACCCAGTTCGATCTGCCACGTTTGCCATCCGGATTTTTCAGCAGGAAGCGGTTTGCTGACGTAACCCGCCGAACTTGTGAGCGTACAAGTTGTTGGAACATCCAGATTCAACTGAGAAACCGTAGCGGACGCAACTCGCAGGTCGAATTCGACGTGGTTCAACAACCGTCGCCCTCTCAAACTCCAGCGACCCAGCAGTTCACCTTTGCGCCGATCGACGATCAGTGTTGTGTCGCCGTTCGGCGCGGTTCCTGACACAGCAATGCCATCCGACCAGCGCAACTGCGATACGGCAAAATTCAGCGGTTCAAGAGAAATTAGTTCCGTCGTGTTTCCAGTGCGGCGGATTTGTGCTTTCAGCGAACCGTCTCGGAGCATGCTCCTTTGTAAGTCGACAGTCGCCGAATACTCGGCTCGTTCGATCAAGACCTTGCGGGGGCCAGGGGGCGCGGGTTTCGCATCCCGCAGCAACGACAGATAGTCTTTTAGCAGAATGGCTCGCCAATTTCCCGGGGGCCAATCCTGTGGCTGGTCGGCGGGAACCTTGATTTCTCGAAACTTCGGGAACGGTTTGTCTTCCGCTGTTGCACTGGCGATCGCGGCGGAGGCAGTCACGGCAAAGTAGACGGCTCGAGCTACCTTTTGAAACAATCGAATCGGAACGGTTCGCCCGTTCATACCCCAGTTCCCGATTTCGAGGCAGAGAGTGGTTCCGTGAGCGGATTTGACGGCTGATGGTGAACATTGGGACCGTCGGAACCGATGACCGCAGCGGGATGGTCAACCAAGGAGCTGGGAGCGACCAAGTCACTCGGTGATGCGAGCTGTACAACTGCGGCCGTCCGCCGGCGTTTGAATAGGTTATCAATGAAAGCGGCAACGACGGCCAAAATTAATCCAAGCAGTGCCGGTTGCACCAAAAGTTGCACGGATTCCGCATACCACAGCGACACAATTGCGACGACGAATCCCAAAGACAAAAACGTCAACACGTGACGCGTGGCCGGTAGTTTTAGCAGAACAAACCCGACGATCAGGGCAAGTCCAGACCCTAAGATCACAATCAGTTGTTGATTCATCGATCGGAAACCCAACGTACCCGTTGGGCCGAAACAACCGAACTGGTAGGCATTTCCTTTAGGACGATCGACAATCTCATCAGCGACAGACTGGGTATTGCTGAAAACCCAACCAATCAGGTTCTTATAAGCGGGATTTAGAACGCGGCTAAAGAAGAACCCGTTCCGCCGCCAATAGTATTGAGGAGTTAACTCGCGTGGATTCGTGAGCAGGTACTGATTGAAAGGTAGCACAACTTCCCAAATCGTTTGTGCGATTCGGACGTTGGACGGGAACTGCGGAGCGGAGAGATTGTGCTCATGGGTCCAATCGAAAGACAACGCTCGTTTGGAAGAGAATTCAATCATCAACCGGTGCCTGTCGGCGGGCTGGGAGTACTCGACGTTGGTCTTGAGGTTGGCAACATCGAGTCGGAATTCACCTCTGTCGATGTCCACAATTTCATCACGACCAAGTCTTATTCCGTCCCACCAGAAATTAGGCAGTACATTCGTTTGAATGTTGTGCTGAAAGGTGACAACAAGTGTTTTGACGTTCCCTTCAATTAGGTAGAACGCGTGCGATTGAGCCGGACCTCGTTGTGTCGCGTTCGTTCGAATGGCCGCCTTCACAATCGCGAAGTCCTGTGTTACGGGCTTTAGCGAGTGCTCGAAAGTAAGCGGAATCGATTGTTGTCCGCCGTCGGCAATCCAAAGCTCCGTGTCGTCCACACGGATTTGCTTCGTCCAGGCCGATTCCGTTACGGAAACCATCACCGGTTCGGTGTCGGGCAGCTCGAAATTACTTGATTCAAGACTTATGTCGGAAGATCGGATTAACGGAATTTTTTCGGAAATTTTTGTTCCCGGTACAAGTTCTTTGGGAACATCAACGGTAAATCTTGCCAGAATTTCGAATTCACTGAGCCTCGCTTTGTCCAAATTAAAGAGTGCTTCTCGTGAGGATTCCACTTCCAGTTGGGTGAAATCCGGGATTAACGATGTTGTGGCTTCTGAGTTGTCTTCCAGTGAAAAATGTATAGGGTTACGCAGTGCATTGGGGATCAACAGGCGAACTTGCAATAACGGCACGTAGGCAACGTTGTAAAGAAATCGTTGATTGACGACGATTTGAGCGTTTTCCAGTTTCGCCGAGACAATTGTGTTGGCACGGATCCGCTGCTTGTGGACAGTTGCTTTAACTTCAAACGTCAATTGCGATGAAGCTATGCGAAGGATTCCATCCGGCACCAACTTGCGAAACTCTTCAGGAAAGTTTGTAGGCTTTGGAAGCGACGAAACCGAAAGCGGCCGCAAAGCGTCCCTTTCAAGGTGGACGAATTCGTCGACTGTGACATTTTCAGCACTGGCCACGACAAGGATTGGAGATTTTCGATTTGAGGCAGCTGCCGACGGTAGAGTCAATTGAAACGGTTGGTCGTCCGGGTTGATTGGTCGCCGAGTCTTGATGCGGACTTCGAAGACACCATTCACTCGAGTTTTTTTCTCGACCAACCGAACCGTCAATCCCGCGGCTGCGTCATTTGGGTTCGGCACAATCTGCCTGACAAGATTTGGGTCGTCGGATTTCGGAAGCACCCATTTCTCTTCTTGCCATGATGGCCACGCCAATTTGATCTCCCGAAGGGTTCCCCGAAAGACGTAGAACCGAAAATGAGCCTCCAGGTCGGCTTGATTTTGGGACAGTTTTAGAAACAGGTGTGGTTCCACTGTAAAGTACGGTTCGATTTTCTGCAGATCCAGCACCAACTGAAAAGGTTGTTGCAAGAACTGGTAGGCTCGACTGATTTGGCCATCGGCGATCAGCGTGCGCAATTCGGGATAGTCCCGCAGCTTGCTGATGCCAACGCGAGAGATAGATCCTTCAGGCGTACGGCGCTTAGAAACCCGATATCCGTCGACGGCGTTTATTGCGAGATAGCCTCGCTGGTGCAAGGCGTCTTCGACCTCAAATCCTGTCAGCACCAGTCCCGCATTCTGTTGAGGGAATTCGCTTTGAAGCGTCCACTTCAACGTGACAGGCGGCTCTTCTGTTCGTGAGGCCATCCGGTCCTTAAGATGGACGATTACTCGGTTCGAATTATCGTCGTCTATGTCATGCTTTTGATATTGTTCGCCCTCGATGTTGTTCAGCTCAAAGCCCATCGGCAACCGCACGGAAAATTGTTTCGTACTGCCCTGTTGCGCTCGAATGGTTTGCGTTGCTTCTAGCACGATCAATTCCGTTGTCAGATCAACCAGGATTAGTGTGTCTACCTGCAGTTGCAGTTTAAACGGTATTTCACTTGGCACCGGTTGCCATGTCAGGTCTAGCAGATGCCCCAGACCGTGCATTTCGATTTTCGAGACCGACCCCAAAGAATTCACCGTGTACGACGAACCTTCCGGCGACCTGACCGCAATCCGGGAAATTGGAACGCGCAATTTTAGCACACTAGCAGCAGCCCGCGGAGACGGAAGCGGCAATTGAATTCGGCGTGTGTGAACCAGGACGCTGATTGGAAAGGTCAGCCTATGAATGCCTTTGCCCTTGAACCACCAACGATGACCATCTTTCGGGTCATCGTTTTCGTTGTCTTTCCATACGTCACCGCCGTTGACTGGTGGTTTGTGTTTGGGCGACTTCAGCAGGATGGCGTTGTTCATTCGTAGCGGAACGAGAACGAATTCATTTTCGCGTTTAATCTTCACGTTGACAGTCACGGTCAGTAGGGCGCGGCCGCCTTTTACTTCTCCTCGCAACGAAAGATCGATCAGATTGAATTCTGGAGTTTCTTGAGATTTCTGCCACTTTTGAAATCGTTCAAACTGTTTTTTGTTCACAACGATTAACGGCTGCTCGCCCGGTTTCCGCTTCCCCACATTCCGCGGCTCATTCGTCTGTTCGGACGAGGGAATCTGTTTTACGGCATTCGGCCGAGATGTTGTTTCATCTTCGCTGCCGGTACTCGGAACAACTGTCGGTGACTGGTCGACTACAGGCTTTGATTGAGCGGCGGACTCGCGGTTGCTTAGCATCAACATCATCGATGCTAGCAGCATGACCAATTTTGGTTGACGGGAGCGGCCCAAAGAAATGACGTTCATGGCAGCCGATTCAGGATTTGCATAATGCGCTCCGCTACATCAACGGAGTGGACGCCCTAGGACCTCGAGGGCTCCCTCCCTTCGCAAGTGCCAGAATATAAGACCCACACCTTTCTATCATACCCACGTGGTGACGGTCGAGGAAGCAGAAAAATTCGAGCCTTTGGCCGAAAACCGTTAGGCTAACAATTGTTGCAATGGATCGTGAAGCGCTGATCCATTGGTTGCTAGTAGATCAGCGATTTCGATATCCAAGGGTTCTCCACTCATTTTTGAAACTCGCCCGCCAGCTTCACGAACGATTAGAGTTCCGGCCGCCATGTCCCATGGACGCAAACTGCTGGACCAAAATGCTTCGATTCGGCCACAGGCGACGTAGGCCAAATTCAGCGCGGCCGAGCCAGTTCGGTGAACCGTTTGTAAATGCCGCAGGGCTCGCAGAAAACGGTCGACTGCGGGGTCGTCGGGTTCGGCCCCAACCGGCAAACTGGCGACACCCATGGCCTGACGTAATTGGCCGATCTTCGTCGTTGTGATCGGATTGCCATTCAGGGTCGCGCCCTTTCCACACACCGCAGAAAACAATTCGTCGCGATTTGGATCAAAGATCACGCCGACGAGTAATTCCCGCTGGCACTCGATTGCTATCGACACAGCGTAATAAGGAAATCGGTGGACATAATTCGAGGTTCCATCAAGCGGGTCGATTACCCATCGGTAAGGAGAATTGCTCTCAGAGTACGACAACCCCTCCTCACCCAGAAGGTGATGGTCGGGAAAACGTTCCTGGATCAGCTTTGAGATCACTTCCTGCGACGCAAAATCCGCCTCAGTAACTAGATTTGCGGGACTTTTTTCGCTGACAGTGAACTTTTCCACCCACTGAGTTAAAACGTCACCGGCCAAACGCGCGGCCTCTTCAGCCGTAGTCAAAACATCCATTTCCAACGATGTCAGTTTATCCATCGTTCGAATTGTAGACCATGTGTAATTCGACTGTCTGGCTGCGTGAAACGGAGTCATTTCGAAAGAAGCTGGAAGTCTTTTTCGGTTGCAGAAGTCATTATCTCCTGTCGATTGCCTACGGAAAAAGACTCCCAACTTCTCTCGCCCGCTGCCGATGGCTGCATTATTGTCAGAAACCGTCTTAAATAACAGGCCTTACACTTTTCGAAATTCATTGAAGTGTCTGCACTTGCGGAAAATTTTTTAATTGTCAGACGTCTTAAACCAGGTGGGCGGGCCTGGAATACCTCGCGCCAACCCGAAACACAAACATGCTCATAAGAGGAATGCCATGCGAGTCAACCACGTAGTTGACGCCGTCATCTTGCCATTGTCGGCCGAACTGTTCGAGGTCAAGTAAAACAAGGATGCCGCCAAACCAAACGGTTTCCGAACCAGCAGTCGATTGCGTGATTGTCACCGGGAATCCCGATCGTCAGCCGAGCGCCATTGGCGAGATGATCGTACAGTCACGTCAGCATTCGACCAGCTTGATTACTTTGCGATTGTGTTTTTCTGCATTGCGAGCAGACGCACCACGTCGCGGACAGTGTTGGAACCAAGTTGACCGATTGGTCGTCCCACGGGATGGCTTCAAGAAAGCTGTGGTCTGTTGGCAGCAGGCCTACGCGTGTCAGATCATTTCGGAAACAATTTATCCACTGTGTCTCATCGTCTCTTGAACTTCTTTCTTAGTTAGACACTCGACTCAGCGCCGCACCCGCCGCCACCACAGCCGGGACGTCCGCAACCGCCATCGGATTCGGTCGCAACCGGTGGCTCGATGACCGGATGAAATATGACTTTCACTTGGTGACGTCCGGTTAGGTCTTCACCCAATTGGTCTAAATCAGGTTCTAACCCGCCCAGGTAGTAGAAGACAACTGTCTTGCCATCGAACAACAACTCGCAATCGATGACCTCGACTGCAAGATGGTGCGAGGCGATCAGTTCTTGCGTTTGTGCGATCCAATCGAGCGGTTGCTCTTGAATTCGCCGTCTGTGCTTGGCCTGCTCGTCTGTTGCTAAGCGCCGCAGCAATTCGCCGGCTGGCTGTTGATTGTTTCCGTTGTCTTGACCGTTTTCTGTGGGTACGGCTAGAACTTCTCCAACTTCCAGGCCTCGAGTAGTCTGTACCACAACGTGGTCTTTGTAGGAACAATCAATTCGCTGAATCGATCCAAAGCGTCCAATCCAGCCCATCGTTCCGTATCGCACTAGGTATCGATAAATGCCGTCCCAGGTATTTGGCTGATCATCGCTCTGCGGCGTATCCAAAATTACGTTGTCTCCTTCTATGGATACGTCAAACTTGCGCAGCCAATTGCCGGGCTGAGTCAGACACTTGCCGGTCTTTAAATCGAAGCGCCATTTATGCCATGGGCACGTGACTGACCCATCGACGAGCGTGCCGTCCGACAGTGATGCTCCGCGGTGTGGGCAACAATTGTCAACCGCGTATAGTTCGCCATCGACATTGAATACGGCTACTTCTCGTTCACCGACGGTGTAAACCTTGTTGGTTCCGTCGGGAACTTCACTAACTAGGCCAATTTTGAGCTTCGCAGACACACTGGGTGCTCCACCTGGTCTGTTGCCGTCTTGACACGCAATATGAACGATCCAGGATAGTCCAGATCCCTATGGGAATGGTATATCAGAATGAATGCAGAACACTATTCTTGAAAAAGTCCTCGTCAAAATCAGGAGATGAGAAGGTGAATACGATAAAGTCATTCGTCAAGATGTCGTTATTAGGCGGATCAATAGTGCTATTGCCCATCGGTTTGCTTCTGGCCGCGTTCGGTTGGGTGTTTGGATTGATCGAGTTGTTGATTCAGCCGCTGACCAAACTTGTGACGGGAGAATCAGATCTATCGCAACTGACAGTAATAGAGAAACTTAGTGCTGATGCGATTGTCTTGGGACTGATCATTGCTGCGTGTTTTCTGATCGGCATAATCATTAAGACGCAAGTTGGCCAGTTTATCCATGAACAACTCGAAGGCCGGATTCTAAATGTCGCTCCGGGCTACAACTTGATCAAGGAAACAGTGCTCCAGTTTTTGGGCAATCGGCCATCCCCATTTTCATCGGTTGCGTTGGTCCGCATTTTTGGCAACGAGACGATGGTGACGGCCTTTGTCACCGAACGGCATGAAAACGGATCGTATACCGTCTTCGTTCCAACTGGGCCGAATCCGACCTCGGGAAACATTTACCATATGAAGCCAGAATTTGTGAATCTAATAGATCAATCAGTTGAAGACGTCATGCGTTCCATTATCAGTTGCGGTGCTGGATCGGACGCGATTCTCAAGGCCATGCATCAAACCAGTGTTTGAGAAATCACCGTATCGAGACAGCACTACGAACCATCGGGAATGGCTATTTGCTAGCCGACGGAATTGCCTTTGGCAAGAGTTTCGCCAGACGGGACTTCGTCCGCGATGCATTGTTCTTGTGAATCAAGTTTTTCGCGGCGGCCTGATCTAATCGTTTCACGACCAAGCGGAATGCCGATTCCGCGGCCGTCGGGTCGTCACCTTGAGCGGCGATGCGGCATTTTTTGATTACGCTTCTCAACGCAGACCGCTGCGTCCGATTCAACAACCGTCGCTTTAGGCTTTGACGGAGTGATTTCTTTGCACTTTTGGAGCTCGGCATGTTCGAGTAACTCGTCCTTGTCGAAGAACCATTATCGCGTCTCTCGACACAATTCCACTAATCATGAAGCGACACAGTCTACAAGGCCGTCGGTAAATTTTCCAGCCTGAAACATGTGGATGCCGTATCACAATGGAATTGTTCGGTTAAAGACGATGTTTCATTCCCGACTTACTCCCTGGAGTGAGAAAGCAGGCAACTTTAAACGATATGATCATCGATCGTCGAAGCGGCCAAGACCCTTCATCAGAGTATTCTAATGCTCGGAGCCGGAATTGGATCCGAAATAATAGCGGTCTTGCGGCGAATTTTGAAAACTGCTGCTTCCGTGGAACGAGTCGAGCACCAGGTAGGTATCACCGCGATAGATGCAGGACAGCAAGTTCAGCTCGAGGCTACGATTGAAGCGATCAAAGGTCCTTGTATAAATTCGGTCGGCACAGGTTTCAAATTAGTCAACGTGCAATTGCGACAACGGCTAAAACTGTATGGTGATGTGATCAGCGATCTGTGTGTCGGCTTGGTCGGTGGATTAGGCGTCGTGCTAGGGGCGAAATTGGCGACGATCAGGCAGCGTTCAAAGCGGTCCACGGTTCAGCGCCCGCCACTGCCGGGCAGGGCATCGTGAATTCTCTGACACTGTTGATGTTGGCGAAATGATGTTGAACCACTTGGCCGAGACATGCAGAGCCGAAATATGCCGTGGCTAGAATAGTTGCCCCTGCACTTGTTCCTACGCAAGTTGAGCCGCAAACGAGCCAGATTCGACATGCGAATACACAACGGCCGAAAACGATTAAGCAACCGGTTCGGCCGAACTGTGCGGCATCTATTTGAGCACGTCCACTTTCGCAGACAAAGACTCAGCAGGGTTGGATCTCATGAAGTTGGTTTGATATTTTTGGCGCGAGGTCCTTTCGGACCGTGACCTTTCTCGTAGTCGACGCTTTGTCCTTCCTGCAGATCTTCGATTGTTGTCCCGACCAGTGCAGAGTGGTGAAAGAAGATGTCACCTCCTTCTACCGTCGATGAAACCAAAGCTTTTGTCCGAAATCAACTTCTTGATCGTACCTTGTGGCATAGTCGCCACTCCTCAACAACAGAAATCGAAATTCATCCTCAGTGAAACACGCTGTTACCTATACCATTTTGTGACCTAAGTCGTCACGTCAGGACAAGACAGCACAGTAATAGAAATTTTTCCAGGACTGTCAGTTTACGAATTTCGGGACATATTGGTTGGCCTGGCTATCGCCCTGAAAACGTCATGGAATTACCAATTCAACCGGGCACTTCAACATGGCCGTGCCGTCTCTTTGAAGAGAACTGCGGTCGAGAATGTGCCATCTTGGTACCCTAGAGGAAGATTGGACCATTTGTCTACAAGAACTTGTAGTCCTTCTGGCAAGACGCTAAAAGGAGGACACGCAGAAGTCTGCCGGGCGGTTAACTCAGTGGCTAGAGTGCTACCTTCACACGGTAGAAGTCACAGGTTCGAATCCTGTACCGCCCATCCTGACGGATTGCGTGCTATCGCATTCAGCCGCATGCCCCTGCAAAACAGGGGTTTTTTCATGTATGTCAGATAACGGATGCGAGCCCGTGCGACGAGAAACGGCGCCTGTGTGTTCGGCTGAATCGCTTGCTGGAAATGATCGTCAGTGATTTGCAGATAATGGTTGCACGCGACCCTCTCAGACGGAGGCAATAAGAATTAGGAAGCTGAATTTTTTGTTGCAGGTTTACGAGCCAAA
>CAUZSN010000047.1:0-19919 GCA_963582345.1 Planctomycetota bacterium | reverse complement strand
TGCTACGACATGAAGCGAAGCGGATGCAAATCGAAGTCAGCGATCAGGCCGTCACCGATTTCATTACAAAACTCCTTGCGCAGACATTGAAGAAGCAACAATTTCGAGAAATTCGCGCTCAATTCCGTCTAGGTGAATCGGAACTCTACAATATTCTGCGTGACGAACTGCTCGCGAAAGAGGCACTGCAGTTGTTACTCCCACGCAACCCACAAACGCCTGATCAATACTGGCAACACTACCGCAAAATCAACATCCGACAGTTGCTACAGGCCACCGCCGTTCCGGTTGCAGCATTCTCGACAGCTGTCGAGAAACCGTCGGACACGCAGTTACTCGAATTCTTCACTGCCCAGAAGAAATACGTTCCCAACGAACTTGGACCGGGAGAGCCCGGTTTTCGGCAACTCCGCAAAGTGCGACTCGCCTATCTGGAAGTCGACTATCTAAGGACTGAAGAAGAGATTGCTCCGAAGACAGACGACGACATCCAAAAGTTTGATGAAGAGATCCTCGCCTTTTTCCAAGACAACAAGGACGCCTTGTACAAGATCAGAACGCTTCCAAATCAAACCACCAACGATGAAGTAGAGCCAATCCAGCCTGAATTCGAACCCGAAGCAAAGCTGGAACCCGAGAAGAACGTCTCCGATGCCAACGATCCCGTCCCAAAAGAGTCGGACCCCAAGAAAGCCGACTCAGCAACCAACAAATCGGGCGACAAGAACGATACGGCCGCTTCCGGGCCAAAATACCGGCCGCTTAATGACGACCTAAAAAGCGAAATTCGTGACATACTGCTTCGAGAGCGAACGCTGGAGGAGATGAAGTCTCGGATCGAAACGGTACTGGCAGAAATGCAAGAGATCGGCTACCGGGCCAATTCGCTTGAAAACGACCCGGACCGCATGACCACCGCGCAAGTCGAAAGTAATGTGCGATCGCTTGCTAAACGAATCGGATCGCGGTACATCCGAACACCACTTTTGTCTGCCCAGGAGTTGGCCGATTCTGAAGAGCATGTCTTGGGCCACGCGACCGAGCCGGTCGAAAATCCACTGGAACGCGCGAGTGCTCAACGCGTGCTCGACCGAATCTTCGGCAGTGAATCCGGACAATATTATTCGGCCGAGGAAGCCGAAGACTTTGTGACGAACAACCGATTCGTGTATTGGACCATCGACGACCGCGAGGCACATGTTCCAACGTTCGAAGAACCGGGTATCCGGGCACAAGTTTTGAAAGCCTGGAAGACTGAACAAGGTCGGCCGAAGGCGAAAGAACGCGCGAAGGAGCTTGCCGATTTGGTCCAAATTGCCAGTAAGAACGGTACGAGTATGTCCGAAGAGCTGGCTGACCAGACACTGACACGGAAGCCCGACGGTATACGACTAACAGTTCTGAATACGCCCGAATTCTCGTGGTACAGTCAAACCACGCCGAGTGGTCCTTCTCTCAGCTTCCTTCAACAACAATCCGGTCCACCTGCTCAGCTGTCCCATATTCCGGGCATCGAAAATGTCGGGAACGAGTTTATGGACATTGTCTTCAATCAATTGAGCAACGGCGACGTCGGCGTTGCAGTCAATCGAAATCGTTCGGTCTACTACGTGGTTAAAGTAATGAATCGCTCACACTTGGATGAAAGCAACGACCTAGCACTAAAGCAAAAGTTTTTCAAAAAACGATCATTCCTGACAGGTCCGTATCGCTATCTGGCCGACTTGGACCGTGTGGAAGCGTACTTGAACTGGATTGATCAATTCGCTGAGAGCTACGCCGTGGTATGGAAGCAGCCCACACCGCGTCTCTGATGAAGAGGGCCACACATCCGGGAGCAGATGTCATTGACCTGGAGTTCTCCGGACAGCCATTCTTACACCGATTGAACCTGTGAATCCAATTTATTGATCTAATAAGCCTGGACATCGACCAATGCCCAATATATTCTTGACGTATTAGTGACTGAGCCACACAATTGCTGATTGGTGTCATCAATTGGTGTCTTACCGTGAGTTCAGACACTATGTGCTCACAAAATGCCTGAGAGAGCATCGGTGGCCAACAAGATGGTTGAACCGAGTTTTCAAAGGCGTTCCGCCAAATGTGTTAATCCCTGCGGGCAGATCGTAATCTCGGGACAGCATGCTATCTTTGGATGGACATGACCATTCACAATTGACAATCAGGAACACTTTTTCATGAGCGACAAAGGAAATAAATCAAAAGCTGATGGTGGCGCAAAGATCATGATCGAAGCCAAAGGGCTAAGCAGATTTTATGGTCCGTTTGTCGCAACAAAGGATGTTTCGTTTTCGGTCCCATCTGGCCAGGTCGCTGCGTTCCTGGGACCCAACGGTGCCGGAAAATCGACCACGATGAAACTGTTGACCGGTTATATGGCTCCCAGCGCAGGCCAAGCCCATATCGGCGGCTTTGACGTGTCGACCGATAGGCTTAAGGCCGCGAAGATTCTTGGCTACCTCCCCGAAAATGGACCGTTTTACGCGGAAATGACCCCTAAGTCATTTCTCAAGTATGCTGGTCAAATACGATTAATGTCGCCCGACCTCCTTGCGGTACGACTGGACTACGTGGCCGAACATTGTGGGCTTGGCGACGTGTGGCACAAAGCAATTGGCAAACTGTCGCATGGTTACCGGCAACGCGTCGGCATGGCACACGCCCTGTTACACGATCCAGAAGTACTGATCCTAGACGAACCGACCAGCGGGCTAGATCCCAACCAGGTGCAGGGTATGCGCAATTTGATTCACAAGCTCGGCGAGACCAAGACTGTGTTGCTGTCGACGCACATCTTGCAGGAAGTACATGCTGTGTGCAGCCGCGTAATTGTAATCAGTGAAGGACGACTGGTATTCGACGGTCCTCGCGAAGAACTGGGAGCCGAGGGTACCGCTATGGAACAGAAATTTCGAGAACTCACCGCAACAGCAGCGGTATAAAGACAAGCCTCTTCGCTGACCCGGGAGTACTACACGGCAGGTAAGAGCCAAAGTGGAACGCATGTGCTAAAAAGAACAAGGAAACAAACTATGATCCCTCGAACGAAAGTCATCTGGCCGATCTTTAATCGGAACTTTACCAGTTACTTTTCCGGGGTTTTGGGTTACCTATTCATCGTCGTGTTCGTTGTCGCCGGTGGTACGATGGCGTTTAATGCCCGCTTCTTTACAGCCAACGAACCGAGCCTTGATCAGCTCACGCAATGGTACCCGCTGCTGCTGTTATTCTTCATTCCGGCGATTACGATGAGTGTCTGGGCCGAGGAGCGGAAGACCGGCACTGACGAGCTGCTCTTCACGATGCCGGCCACTGACTTGGAAATTCTGCTCGGAAAATACCTGTCGGTGTTGGCCGTCTACACGGTCACCTTGCTGTTTTCTACCACGCATTTGTTGGTGCTGGCATATTTGGGTAATCCCGATTGGGGACTCGTTCTGACAACTTACTTCGGATACTGGATCGCGGGAGCAGCGCTGTTGAGCGCAGGGATGTTGGGTTCAATTCTGATCCGCGGATTGACGGTGGCGTTTGTGTTGGGCGTGGTAATCTGTGGCATCCCGGTCTTTGTCGGCGACGTGGGCGGGTTTCTCGACACTCGCGAGTTTTTTGAAAGCCTCAGCCTACATGAACAATTCCGCGACTTCGGCATGGGCATGGTGCCGATGACCGGGCTGTTGTACTTCATCAGTTTCACGGTCGTAATGTTGTACTTGAACTTACTGCTGATGAAGAAGCGGCATTGGAGCTCGAGTCAGCAGGTGGGCATCGGTTCACAGTTCGCGGTGCGCAGCGTCTGCCTGGCAATCATGCTGGTGTGCGTCACCACGTGGTTTGGCTATGCCGCACTCCGAGTCGACGCCACGTCCGAACGGCTGTTCAGCCTTTCCACGGCCACCCGGCAGATTCTCCACAACCTGCATGCCGAGCGGCCGATCGCAATCCAAGCTTTCCTCAGTCCCGAAGTTCCCCGCGAATACATCGAGACGCGAAAACACCTGATCGGATTGCTACGGCAGGTCGACGATCTGGGTGGCAGCAATCTCGAAGTTCGCTACGTCGACGTCGCACCGTTCAGCGAACAGGCCGACGAAGCTGAACATTTTGGCATCGAGCCAGTGCGAGTAATGACTGAAGTCGACGGCCGCCGCACCGAAGTCGACGTCTATCTCGGCATCGTCGTCCTCAGCAGCTACGACAAAGTCGTCGTGCCGTTCTTTGGTAAGGGCCTACCGATCGAATATGAATTGACTCGATCCGTGCAAACGGTTGCCAACAAGGACCGATACACGGTCGGCATCCTGCGGACTGACGCTGCGTTGCTTAGCGGATCGCGTGAATGGCGGATCGCGACCGAGTTAAAAAAACAATACGAGGTGGCAGAGATCTCGCCATCGGACAAAATTGACGCTAACACATTCGATGTGTTGCTCGTCGCAATGCCGTCGTCGTTAATGGACAAGGAGCTGGACAACCTAGTCGAGTACGTCAAGTCGGGCAGGCCGGCATTGATCTTTGATGACCCGTTCCCACTGACGTTCAACAGCGGCTTTGGCGTGACCAACGCACCGCGTCAACCCAAACCGCGGCCTGGCGGGCACATGGCGATGATGAGCGGTCGCGGCGGACCACCGCCCCAACAAAAGGCGGACGGCGGACGCGCCACACGGTTACTCAACGCACTGGACATCGACTGGAAATACGACCGTGTCTCATTTGACATAAATAACCCACACCCCGAATTCGGTATGCTGCCGCCAGAGTATATCTTCGTGACCCGATACGGCGGGAACCCCAAAGCATTCAACCCTGATAGCTCAATCACGCGCGGCCTCCAAGAGCTGATCGCACTTTACACGGGCGCGATCGAGGATCGGGATAGGAATAATGACATCCGGTTCCAACGGCTGTTGTCGACCGGCCATGATTCGGGGCTGCTCGATTGGGAAGAATTTGTCGACGAGAGCGGCTTTAATTTTTTCTCGATGCAAATGACCGCAAGACCCAAGCACAACCCATTGCGCAGGATGGACCCCGGCACGCACACCATTGCTGCCCACATCATGTCGGACAAAGACGACGCCAAGTTGAATGTGATATTTGTGGCTGATGTTGACATGATCTCAGACTTCTTCTTTGAAGAACGCAGCCTCGGCAATCTTGATCTGGAATTTGACAACGTAACGTTCGTGCTCAACGCAGTCGACATGCTGGCGGGCGACGATTCGTTCATCAATTTGCGCAGCCGCCGCGCCCGACATAGGACGTTGACTCGTGTTGAATCCCGCAAACGCGAGTTTTTGGAAAAAGCGAACAGGGCCGAAAAGAAAGCCGACCGGGAAGCGAACGACGAACTGGCCAAGCGACGCCAACAGCTCAATGAACGGGTAAAGGAAATCGATAAAGACGAGAACCTCGACCCGATCGCCAAGGCTCAGATGCTCAAACAAGCTCAGGAGGCCGAGCAGCAGCGGCTGAACTTAACCAAAGCCCAAATCGAACAGCGCAAGAACGACCATATTCGCAAGATCCAGGCCAACACAAACCGGCAAATCCAGACACTCGAGTCGAACATCCGCCTCTGGGCCGTCTGGCTGCCACCATTTCCAGCGCTGTGCTTGGGATTGATTGTGTTCATAAACCGTCTGAAATCAGAAAAACGAAACATCGTCGAAACCCGACGCCGAGAGAAGTAGTATCGTAGCATGAGCGTCGATGCTTTTTAGCTGCGGGAAGCATCCCGCTTGCGAATTGCGCAAGCGAGCACGTTCACCTCACGGTGCCAACCATGAGAGGAACTCGAATCATGGCAACTGAAGCAGAAAAAACAATCGAAAAGACAACAAAAACTACTGCCGACAGCGAGACTATGAAACCGTCAAACGACCCGTCCCCAACGACCACTGACACGCAACAAACCGCGGCCGAGCCAATAAAACAATCGCTCACTCCCGACCTGCGCCGCACGCTGACGTTCGTCGCTGGAGCGGCCGTCTGCCTGGCGATCACGACGGGAATTCACTACGCCAACCGCCCAGTCCCAATCAAAGAGTTCGGCCAAGTTGGCCAAGAGTTCTACCCCGACTTCACCGACCCGACGCGGGCTACGTCGCTGGAAGTCTACATCTTCGACGCCAACCGAGTCCAGCCGCTCGACTTCCGCGTCCAACGGTTGGACAACAGCCGCTGGGTCATCCCCTCGCACCACAACTACCCTGCCGACGCCGAAGATAAATTGGCTAAAACCGCTTCGTCAATCATTGGCATCACGCGAGGTGCAATGGTCACACGCTGGGCGGCCGACCACGCGCAATACGGCGTCGTGAATCCGAAACAAGACACGCTCAGCGTCGAAGACATCGAAGGCATAGGCGAACGGATCATTCTCCGCCGAGAAAACGACTCGGTGCTCGCCGACTACATCATCGGAAACAAATTGGAAGGCAATTCCGATCAATACTACGTCCGACATCCTGAAGAGGAAGAAGTTTACATCGTCAAACTGGACATCGACCTCTCGACAAAATTTACCGACTGGATCGAAACCGACCTGCTGGATGTAGACAGTTGGGACGTGACCGAGGTAGTGATCAATGATTACTCGTTCAACGAGTTGACCGGCCGTATCACCAGCAATGAAGTCACAAAATTGTTGCGCAAATCGTCCAGCGACGACTGGAAAATGGACGTCCTAAACGAAGAGGTGGAAAAAATTGACAAGGACGCCGTCCGCGACACGATCAGCGCCTTTGCCGATTTAAAAATCGCTGGCGTGCGGCCGAAGCAGCAAGGCTTGACGCCGGAGCTGAAACTCGACCGCCTTGCACTCAAATCGCAACAGGATGTCACTCGCCTACAATCGGACCTACTAACTCGTGGTTTCCTGTTGCAGCCCGGAGAAAACGACGATCCAGAAAACATGCGGCTGGTGGCCCGTGAAGGCGAACTGCATACCGCCACCAACGATGGTCTTCGCTATCACCTCTACTTCGGCCGCGCCTTCACCGGCAGCCAGGAAGAACTAGAAATAGGTTTTTCACCGGACAGCGAAAAACAGAAAAATTCGATGTCTGACAAGGAAGAACCAGCCACGAAATCCGGATCAGAAAATACTGAAGAAAACGACAAAAAGAACAATAGTAACAAACCAGGCCGCTACGTTTTCGTCCGTGTCGAGTTCCACACAAGTTTACTCGGCGAAGAGCCGGTTGAACCGGAAAAGCCGGCTGAGCTAAAGGAAGTGGCCAGTAAATCGGACATTACAGATGTCAAAAACGAGTCGTCCGACGAGGAAGAAGATGGTTCTCTGGACGAAATCCAAAAAAAGTACAACAACGACTTGGAAGAGCACGAACGCAAGTCGAAAGATTTCAAGAAAAATGTTGAAGACGGCCAGAAGAAATCCGAGGAATTGAACCGCCGATTCGCCGACTGGTACTACGTCATCTCGGCTGAAAAATTCGATGATCTGCGGCTAAGTCGCAAGGACCTGGTCAAGAAAAAAGACGATGCGAATGACCAGAAAACAGAAGACGAGAAGATTAACACCAGCAAAGATGAAAGCAATTCCGCACCTGGCAATAATCGTTAACGAACGTGGAACCTCTTGCAAAGGAAGCCGGTTCTCGCTACGTTTTGTTCTATGAACATCGAACAAAAACGCGAGAATTCCTCGGGCGAGGAAGATTCTTGGAAGGGACTGGCTGAGGACCTGTTCGGGATCGATTTCGGCAGAAGCCGAGCGGGAGCGAAGTCAGAGACGGACGAGTCACAGCACCCGTCGAAGCCGACTCCCATCGAAACTGAAGACGATCAGTCGCATTCAGCGCCGGCCGTGGCTGCAACTCAGACGAATTTGCACGCTGAAGCACTCGAGCAGTCGACGGCTAATTCCACTGACAAAATGGCTACGGACGAATTTGAGGTTGTGAAGACTGACTCGACATCCAATCGCCACAGCGAAGACACGTTCTGGGAAGTTCTTGAGGATTGGGACTCGAACAATTCGACCCGTATGGCCAAGAAATCATCGGGGAAAACGGATTTGATCGAGAAAAGCGAACTGGCCGAAATTGAGCAAGCAACCTCAACAACACCTGAGCAGCCGACGACAAGTCTCTACAGGCGGGATGCACTCATCGACGACAATTTCGGATTTGGGATCCTTGACGACGAAGCCAAACCAGAGGCAACGGATGCTGAAGTCGACGCCGATAACCTTGCAAGACCTGTGAAAGACGAGGCTCCGAAGGGTGAGGAAAAATTTCAAGCTAGTTCTGAGGAAAATGTATCGGAACCTAACGTCAAGAAACGCAGACGGCGCCGGCGTCGAGGACGATCGCCGAAATCAAAAGAGTCGATTGACGGGGAACGGCCTGAACCCGAATTACTTCGCTCGAAAGTCAATGTGACGGAAGAGTCCAACGAAGTAGCAATCGTTTCGGTTGAAACGGTTTCTGATAAACCGCCCGAACCTCAACGTAAACGATCGTCGCGCCGTCGTCGCGAAAGTAAAATGCCCACAGATGCGGCCGACCAGGCGGCAACAGAAGAACCAGCCATCCAATCCACTGATCAAGTCATCGCAGACGAACCCTCTGACGCTGAAACCCGCCGCCCCGCTACAGTAACTTATCGCGACCTACCAACCTGGAAGGAAGCGATTGCATTCTTGCTGGATCCAAATCTGGTCACTGCAAAATCGTCTGAGCCTGAGACCGCCAAAGGCGATGTTGACAAGAACAAACCAACAAATTTACCGAAGTCCTCTGGCCGTCGAAGTCGACGACGACGCTGATACTAACCGCCGATTGTCTCAGCTTAACGCGACTCGCGGTTTATGACGCCGCGAACTATACTGATGCTCGCTTTCCCGTGGCCACCAGCTGACTAGATGCGAGGGCTTGGATTTCCCTATCACTTTTGACAGACTCTTAAGACGATTGCCGCGCCAATAATACATCTTGAACCAAACTGATCATGACATCTCGAACCTGCCGACTGGTGACTTTGGGCTGCAAAGTCAACCAGTACGAAACTCAACTTGTCAAAGAAGCCCTGGTAAAGAATGGCTACCGCGAAGCGTGTAACGATGAAATTGCTGACCTTTGTGTTGTCAACACATGTACGGTCACAAGCACGGGAGACTCGAAAAGCCGTCAGGTAATCCGTCAACTGGCTCGACGCAATCCGGGAACCCGTACCGTCGTCATGGGCTGTTATGCGACGCGCAAACCAAAAGTAGTGTCAAGTCTACCGAATGTGTTCGAAGTCGTCACGGACAAACGCGAATTGCCTGATGTTTTTGAACGATTTGGAATCGTCGACATGCCCAGTGGGATCAGCCACTTTGACGGCAGGAAACGGGCGTACGTTAAAGTTCAGGACGGCTGCATTCTGAAGTGCACGTACTGCATCATCCCTCAGGTCCGTCCTATGTTGAACAGCCGCTCACCAAGTGATATCGATGAGGAAGTGCGACGGCTGATCGACAACGGATATAAGGAAATCGTCCTGAGCGGGATTCACGTTGGCCACTTCGGTGTCGACACAACGCGCGGCAAATCAGGTTCGGCTCCGTTTCGACTTTGGCATCTGTTCCGCCAACTGGACAACATCCCAGGAGACTGGCGAATGCGGTTATCGAGCATCGAAGCAGGCGAAATGAACGAAGACTTTATCTCGGCGGCAGCCGATTGCGAGCATCTGTGTCCTCACTTTCACCCAGCCTTACAAAGCGGAGCCGATAGCGTTCTTCGCCGAATGCGGCGCCGCTATTCTGCGGATCGATTACTGGAAAAAATCGAACGCCTGCGTGAGCGGTTGCATGAACCAGCCTTCACGACCGATTGTATTGTTGGGTTTCCCGGAGAAAGTGATCAGGAATTCGAACAGACAATGCAGGCCTGCCGCCAGGCTGGATTCATGAAAATTCATATCTTCCCCTTCAGTGCCCGGAGGGGAACTCCTGCTGCGACGTTGCCTGACCCTGTTCGTCCTGAAGTCAAGAAACAACGCTGCCGGGAATTGAGTGTCCTGGAAAGGCAATTGGCGAAAAAGTTCTACAAATCGCTCGTGAATACTAAACTGGAAGTTCTTGTCGAGCGTGAATCTGACGATCATCCGGGATGGGTCCGCGGCACCGACCGCTGCTACGCTCCCGTGTTGACACCAGGTTCAGTCGACGACATTGGTAACTTTGTTTTCGCCCGCGGCGAAAGAGCCTTCGATCACTACCTTCGCGCCGAAAAGTGAATTTGTGGTATGTCATTAACTGAATTTCAGCCGACCTATATCGCTGTTCGCAAACAGGACGACTTTGCGGTCGTCACATTCACGGTTGCGTATCTAGACGACGAGGAAAACATTCAACAACTGGGGAACGAGCTATTCACACTAGTCGAACAGTTCGGATTTCGGAAACTGATTATCAGCATGGCTGACGTTGAGTTCTTCACTAGTTCGGTCCTGGGAAAGTTGATCTCGTTGCATCGAAAACTGCATCGCAGGCAAGGGAAGTTGGCCATTTGCGACCTTCGTGATCCAGTTCCCAGCGTGATGCGAACCAGTAAACTAATGGAATACTTTACGATCACTGAAAACATCGACGAGGCAATTGAGACGTTGAAGCAAACGCATTCGTCGGCAAATTCAGATGCTTGACGCTTACTAGCCAAAGATGAGTTAGCCGAAAGCAAACCGGTCATGGCATTCCTACTCGCAATCGAAGGCATTGACGGATCGGGCAAGGGGACGCAGGCTGTACGGTTGTGCGAACGGCTAGCCAACTCAGGCGCGAGTCTCGAACTCTTTAGTTTTCCACGGTACGAACAGACACTGTTCGGAAAATCGATTGCGGACTTTCTGAATGGTCGTTTCGGCGGATTGCCTTCAGTCAGTCCATTTCTCGTCGCGCCGCTTTATGCGGGCGACCGTTTCGAATCGCGGGATTTACTGCTGGAATCAATCCAATCCAATGACGTTGTCATTTGTGATCGTTACGTCCCTTCGAACATCGCCCATCAGGCCGCAAAATTAGAAGTCAACGAACGCGAGGAATTGATAGCCTGGATCCAAAAAATTGAATATGACATCTACCAGCTTCCCAAACCGGATCTGGTCGTCCTGCTCGATATATGGGTGAAGCAAGCGCAGCATTTAATTTTGTCAAAACGCTCACGGACTTACACGGACAAGTCAGTCGACCTACACGAGGCTGACGGCGCCTATCTGCAAGTCGTGCGCGAAGTCTATCAGCATTTGGCCGCCACAGAACTGAATTGGTACAAGCTAAACTGCATTGCCGACGGAAAAGTTCGGACAGTTCAAGAGATCACCGACGAGATTTGGAATGTCGTTGACGCAGCACGACACACCTGATCAGACGACTCGTAGCCTTTATGCCACGTTGTCCATTTGATTTTCTACGGGTGCTGCATCTTCATCGCACGGCCGCTCTTGCTTCGCTCGCCGTAGACGTTCGGCCATCGGTAAATCGTCAAGATCGTGTAATCCGACGAGTTCCAGGAACCTGTGAGTTGTTTCGTACAGATACGGACGTCCCAACGATTCGTCTTCTCCAGCAATTCGCACCAGCCCGTGTTCCATAAGTTGTTTTAACATTTCCACACACCGAACACCTCGTATGCCTTCAATATCAGCCCGGACGATCGGTTGGCGATAAGCAACAATCGCAAGCGTCTCCATCGCAGGTGATGACAATTTCAATGCAGTACGGCGATGATAGAGTTTGTCCAACAAGACCGAGAATTCAGCACGAGTCAACAGCCGGTAACCGGCGGCGACTCGCTCAATCCTGAAAACACATTCTATCTGGTCATACGCAGAATTCAGCTTATCGATCAACAACCGAGCTTCTGAAGCGTCTACCAAGGTAGCCAAGTGCGCCAATCGTCGAATTGATAGTGCGCAGTCGGCCACAAACAGGACCGCTTCAAGTCGACGCATCTTGGCTGTTCTTTGAACAGACGCAACCGACTCTTTCGCAGATACAAGCTGTCGAAGTGGTTCAGATCGAGCGAAAAACCACCAGCTGTGGCCACTGCTAATGCACCCTGGTCCGCTCGAGCAAACGTACCGGCTGAAATCCGATTCACCGCAAAATAAATTGTTGATCGATTGCGGTTCTAAGCCGTGGTTCATTAAAAAGTCCGTCGCTGACTCCACTCACCAATCTGGTCAAGCACTTTTTGAACGGCTCGTAACGGTTCAATAGCTTCCGCCTCGAAACGATACGTCACACGCGGATTGTCACTCGGCGTGAAGAAACAAACGAAATGGAATTCACACTCAAGTGCACCCGGCTGAAGTCGAAATCGGCGTATTCCCAGTGCATTCAATCGCCCGACTGCCGATTTCCATGTCAACTGCTGTTGACCTCTCTGCTTTGCAACGACCGCTCGTTGTGACTCACCAATTTGGCGAAACGCATTAGAGGTTAACCGTGCGTACGAACCACTTGATGATTTTGTCAGCGCAGAAAAGTTCGCACGAATGGACTGCTGCGCCGCGTTCGACTCACTGTCCATCTCTTTCAGCAGATGCCAGCCATCCAAAGAATTGGCCTGCGGTCTCCAAGGATCGTCGTGTTCGCTTAGCGCTGCTAAGCCATCGAAGCCGGCAATCGATTCCGCCACACTCACGTTCGGCTCTGTATTGCCTCCAAAACCAAATGAGGCAAACGAATCATTACCTGTCGGTGAGGTCGAGTTTCCAGATCCTGACCAAGCAGCTCGATCTCGAACAAAATCACCTTTATTCGCGAAAGGCGATGCAACAACTGGAACGAACTGTGGGATGCCAAACACTGCCAAAAGCAGAACTGCTATCAACGGGATGAGTAGCAGAATCGCGGCAAAAGTGCTATTCGCATTCGTGCGCATGTGCAGGTTCCCTCCTTGCACAAAATTATTGACCCTTCGGAATCGGCACTGCTGGACCATCTCGCGCCGAGACCAAAGTAAAGCGGCAGGCTATGACTGGACAACTCGCTTGCTTTGAACCAGTTTTCCGATCGATTCACGTCCACTTGACGCTACTAAATTCAGGACTGAATCATATCATCAATGATGATCACGCCACAATTGCAATTTCGCAGCCGTTTACTGGCATACCAGCGGTGCAATCATTGTTCACGAGTCCGCTCTCGGGGCACTCAAATCGCACATAGAACCGTGAACCCCCTTGACCGCCAACCGGCGACAGCTATACTCCGCACCCTCATTTACGTGCCATTCTGTCCCTCGTGAAAGTCCGGGCGCTATGAGAATCATTCTGGTTGTCTGGCTGGTAACGACGCTCAGTACAACGGCTCGAGGTGACGACAATTGGATCGATTATTTTTCAGCTGGTCCTTTCGAATGCCGATCCGAATTCAAGCTTAGCGACAGTCAGATATTGTTGGGCGAGCTCCAACAGTTGAAAGCAGATATTGAGAGCACGCTGGCGCTAAGACCAGCCAAAGGAACGATCCAACTTAATTTATTCCGGCATAAGCGCAACTACATTCGGTACGTATCGAGGAGGTTCCCGGCAGGCGCCAATCGACAGGCACTATACATCAAAGGCACTGACACAGGCCGAATTTATATCTATCGCCACTTAAGGTACCTAACGGACGTGCGCCACGAAACGAGTCACGCCGTTTTGCACAATGCCTTGCCTTTTCTACCGTTGTGGCTGGACGAGGGCTTGGCAGAATACTTTGAAGTCCCCGCAGATCTACGTGTCGACAAACATCCTCATTTGGATGGTCTGCGGTGGATGATTCGTTTTGGCTGGGCCCCACGATTGCACGCCCTCGAAGAGAAACGCGGTTGGACCGAAATGAGGGCCAACGATTACCGCGAGTCATGGGCCTGGGTACACTTTATGTTGCACGGACCCCAGGAAGCGCAGCAAACACTTGCTGGCTATTTGGGTGCCATCATGAATGGGGATCACCCTGGGTTGCTCAGTGAGCAATTGGCACGCCACGTACCAAACGCGAAGCGGCGTCTTGTTCAGCATGTGACGAGCTGGAAGTCAAAATCAGCCAAGTAGTAAAAGTTTGGCCGATTGATGCAACCGAACCAGCCCCACCAGGCTAATGACCCTCACAGGTTATAGCACGGCTATTCTTAAAAATCCGGTTCAAGTCATTCTTCCGTGATGTGTCCATAGCCTTGACCCGATAAGACAACTTGCGTCGTGCACGCTTTATCAATTCGTCCGTATCAATAACTGAACAAACAACTGAATATCTCGGAATAATCGATTTCCGATTGCGAATATTACTGGGTCATATTCTGGACCAATCATGTCGCCTTGAACAGCAATCCGATACTACGCAACGTAAGGATTAATCTAAGCTTGCGACCCAACTAAATCGATCGTCGGCAAAAATGGTCGCGAGCTTGACTGGTGAACTCTCTAGGTTTGGTCAAACCAACATTTCACGAGAGCAAAATATCTTCCAGGGCAAATACTATGAAACATCTGAAGACGGCTGCGATCAGCTTGGCCTGCTTGGGAAGCATGATACCCCATACATACTTACAAGCAGACAATCTAGGGCAGTCCAAGACAAGAATTCAGAAAGCTGCAGATCTACCTGTTGTTATCGATGTCGCCTTGACTAAGGGTGGAACAGTCTCCGGGCTAGTTGTCGATAGCCAGGGAACCGCGGTCGACGGTGCAATAGTTTCTATTCGTCAAGGAAAAAGTGAAGTCGCCAGAACCGTAACTGACAAGAGTGGAGTCTTTGTGGTGAAGAATTTGCGTGGCGGTGTCTATCAGGTTGTAACCGCTAAAGCTCTGGGGGCTTACCGCTTCTGGACACCGGCCGCAGCGCCACCGTTGGCGCGTGCCAAGATCGTGATCGTTTCGCAAGATACCGTAACGCGTGGTCAAAATCTGATCCCGTTCGGAGGTGTGAATTGGATTACGCTCGCGACGGTGGGCGGAGGCATAACGACCTTAATATTTTCCATCAAAAACGCGTCCGATCTGAATAATATCGAAAGCGATGTCGAGTTCCTGAAAAGTAAGAGTCCCTAACGAAATCGTAGCCGTTTGATTGAGGTGACTAAATGCACGACACGATAAAGCCACGTAAGACTATTCGACATATGGCCTTTAGTCTAGCGTCCATCGGCATGGCAGTTGCCATAGCGAATTGCCTCGCAGCGGATTTTAAACCGATTGCAATAGTCGCCAAACGAGTCCCTGCTCATTCGAACGACGCGTCCACGAAACTAGTATCCGCCTTGAAACATGCCGAATCCGCTCAAGCGGCCTTCGCGAACAGTATCAATGATTACCAGGCCACGTTCGTCAAGCGAGAACTAATTGGCCGTACACTATCTAAGCATACAATGCGCATTAAGGTGCGTGAGAAACCATTCAGCGTCTATTTGCGGTACGACGATCCCCATGAGGGGCGAGAGGCCATTTACGTGCACGGAAAGAACGGTGAAAATATGCTTGCGCACGGGACCGGGATAGAAACGCTCTTTGGTACAGTTGAACTCTCACCGACCGGAACCTTGGCAATGCGAGGAAACCGTTACCCAGTGACATTGATCGGTATGTCAAACATGCTGGAAAAAGTCATCGAACAATGGCAGTCGGAAGCGAAGTTGCAAGACATCGAAGTCAAGCACTACAAACAGGCAAAGCTAGGCGAAGTAGCATGCACGGTCATCCAAACATCTCATCCCCAAAAACGACCTCACCTGAAATTCTTCAGGACCCGCCTGTACCTGGAAAAGACGACGAACCTGCCGGTTCGCGTCGAACAGTACGGTTTCCCGGCTGAAAAAGGCGAGAAGCCGCCGTTGGTTGAACAATACACGTACCTAAACATCACGACTAACATCGGACTGAAAGACCAGGACTTCGATCCCCACAATCCTGAATACGAGTATTGAAAACCGTGCAAATCCGACAGGCTGCCTTGCGTCAACTAAGCATGGTTCGGCTTAACCTTCGAACAATATTTTCATCTCAGAAGCGGCGATAATCCCAGGTTGCTTGCAAGTCGCTGTCGCCAATCTCGTCAAACGAGCAAGGTCTCGATAGAATAGGCTGGCCAGTATTTACCGATACTGATGTTTAGCCGCTACCAATTGACGAGCCATCGATTCTTCGGTTCGGCCTTTCCAACTGATTTTAACTTGGTAGAGCAATTTCAAACGGAGGCTAATGTTGCCGGTCATACATACGTTCATGCAGAACTTAGTGTGCACTGAGCACATCCGTGACGTACGAGCCCAGGTGACCACAGCACGGAAACGCGGCGAACAAGTCGGCTGTGTGCCGACCATGGGTGCGCTGCATGCCGGACATCTCAGCCTGATCCATACGGCAAGCAAGGAATGCGATTACCTCGTCGTGACGGTTTTTGTCAATCCAACGCAGTTCGGGCCGCACGAGGACTTCGACGAATACCCCCGTCCGTTCGAGGCGGACCTCAAGGTGTGTCGTGAAGCTGGTGTGGATTTGGTCTTCCATCCAAATCGAGTCATAATGTATCCCACAGGCGAAGCAACGGTCGTTGATGTGGACAGTCTGGCAAACATCTTGGAGGGAAAATTTCGACCAGGACACTTCCAAGGTGTAGCAACAATCGTCGCAAAATTTCTCAACATCGTGACTCCGGACGTCGCCTATTTTGGACAGAAGGATTTTCAGCAACAACTCTTGATCCGCCAGATGTGCCGGGACTTACATATTCCGGTGGATGTCCGAACGTGTCCGACAATTCGCGAACCGGACGGACTGGCATTGAGCAGTCGCAACCAGTTTCTAACTCCCAAACAGCGACAAGCGGCCCTGACTCTGATCAAATCTCTAAAGATCGCTGAAACACGTCTTTTGGCCGGTGACACTGACATCGGCGCGATCCGCGAGGAAATGTTCGATTACTTGAACGCTGCACCCGGCGTTCAAGTGGACTACGCCACGATCGCCAACCCAGGTACCTTGGAAGAGATTGCCGCGCCTCTTACAGAAATGATCGCACTAGTGGCCGCAACGGTGGGATCGACCCGATTGATCGACAATCTACCAATTCGCCTTTTGAATTGATCTGGACAGATAGCTTGCAACCGAATACAGAACATTGACATGGGCTGATCGAACTTTGCGTTGAGAATCCGGCCCATTTTTTTTCAAAGTGTTCCATACAAATCCGGATCCGCCGATGCGTCAAACTCTGTTTCGCATTCGTTTGGATGATTTGTGGTCGCTGGAACCGATCGGCAACATCTCTGCCGCCGGAGTTGGGTATGTAATTCTTCTGCCGTCGCTAGTGCTTGGCTTGTGGTGGGGGATGTATATCGTTCGCAAGACCGGATTGAAGGCGGAACACTGGCTACCAATTGGAATTTGGTTCGCTATTGCTGCCGTTGCGCTGATGATTCCGCAATGGTCACGAAATTGGAAGTCGACGTCGATTCCGGTTTATGGATACGGCTTCATGCTGCTTGTCGGATTCCTTTTGGCCGGGTGGATGGCAAGCCGACGCGCACAACATGAAGGACTGGCAGCCGAAGTTATCTGGGACTTGGCGACATGGCTATTCTTTTCGGGCATCGTCGGTGCGCGGCTGTTTTACCTCATCCAATTCCGAAAACGCGTGTTCGCCGATAAACAGCGACTTGATGAGTACGTGCTGACAGCGGTCAATCTACCTGACGGCGGACTGGTTCTTTACGGAGGTGTGTTATTCGGAATAGTGGCCTATTTAATCTTCTGTCACCGACAAAAAATCAGCCCACTTCTTATGGCTGACGTTGCCATCCCGTCCTTTTTTATTGCTCTGGCGTGTGGACGTTTTGGTTGTTTCTTGAATGGATGCTGCTACGGCGACCCTTGCGAACTGCCATGGGCAATCACATTTCCTCAAGGCAGCGTCCCCTTCATAGGACTTGTGAATCGCGGATTCTCCGACCCAGATGCCGTTACGAGTATGCCACTACATCCCACTCAACTTTACAGTTCGATCAACGCCATGGTCCTAGGATTCTTGACAGCCAGTTATTTCAAACACCGCAATTACGATGGAGCGGTCATAACCTTGGCTTTGATTTCCTATCCGATCACTCGCTTCGTCATCGAGATTTTACGGAGTGACGGGATTGGCCAATGGGGAACCGGATTGACTATATCCCAGTTGGTCAGCCTAGCCGTTCTCGTGTTCGGGATAGGACTCGGCTACTGGTGCTGGTTGAAACAGCCTTTGCGGAACTCATCAGTTACGACGGGACTAGCGCAATCACCAGTTTAGATCAGAAGCGCCGCGTCAACACCGAATTGCTTCCTGGATAACAGCGTGAGTACGGAAGATCAGGAGTTGATTGACGAATTCTTGGCTGGACGAACCGAAGCATTCGGCCAGTTAGTTCTGCGCTACCAGGACCGACTATTTAACACGCTCGTCAACGTCTTGGGATCCCATGAAGATGCACGGGATGTCTCGCAAGAGGCATTCGTGCATGCGTTTCAAAAACTGAATACTTTTCGTGGGCAATCGGCCTTTTACTCATGGCTGTTTCGCATCGCGTTTAACGCGGCCATCAGTCACAAACGTAAGACGCGTCGCATCTCAGTGTCGATCGATGCCACGCGAGAGATAACCGGTGTCGAACCACCTGACTCGCGAGCTGATGCCGAGCCGTCGCAGCGGCTGGAAGCTGCTGAACGTCAGGCCTTGATCCGGTCGGCCCTATCGCAGCTCCCGGCGGAATATCGGACAGTCTTAGTGCTAAAAGAAATAGAACAACTGAAGTACGAAGACATCGCCAAGATTGTCGACTGCCCCATCGGCACGGTCCGCAGCAGGATACACCGAGCCCGCCTGGAATTACGCGAAACGGTGCGAATTCTGCTTAAAGACGAATGATGATCTAACGCACCTTGGAGAAAGGCAACCAGCAAATGCGAGACCGCTGATCTATCCGGAGGCTGACGCCTTTGGTTCGCCAATGCCTTCTCAGCCTCACAGGGTATCGTTCGTTATTTCCGATCAATCGACAAACTCCAACTCGGAATTTCTGGCCCCCAGGAGCATAAGTACATAGCTCGCGGAACGGTTGCTTCCAGGAGCGCCCGCCATTGATATCCAGGTCGTTGCGCCTCGACCGATCCAACCACCAATTCCAAAAGATTCGGTGGAAATTGATAGTTGACGACGCGAACTTTCTTTAACTGCAGTTTTATCTTCAACGCTTTAATGACATCATCCTCGTAACCAATGTCATCAATCAAACCGTTCTGTTTAGCTTGTAGGGCGGTGAAGATCTGACCGGTAGCCAGTTCATCTTTGACCGTCTTGTAGTCCAATGATCTCCGATTATCGGCAATGACATGCAGAAATCTCTCAAACGATTCCTGCATGATTGCCTGCCAGACGTTTCGTTCGTCATCGGTTAATTTGCGGAACGGGCTGAGTGAATCTTTGAATTCTCCCGTCTTCAGTGAGTCGACGGTCACTCCAACTTTTTCCGAAAATTCAGTGAGGTCGTAGCGGGGAATGATGACACCAATCGAACCAGTCCAGGTCGTGGGCTCGGCATAGATCTTTCCCGCAGAACCGGCACCCATTGCAACGTAAATGCCGCCAGACGCAGCCATCCGTTTCATTGAGACATAAACCGGTTTTTCTTGACTCAGTTCACTCAACCGATGAAAAATTTGGTGACTGTCGGCAACGAACCCACCGGGACTATCGATCGCCAGCACAACTCCCTTCACCTGGTCATCTGACCTGGCGCGTTTGATCATACGCAAGATCCGTTTTGTGAACGGCGGCATGATCGTTCCGGAGACTTCCACCACAGCAATTTTCGACAACACCTCTTTGTCTCCGGAATGAAACCGTTCCAAGGGCTCGC
>CAUZSN010000046.1:0-19984 GCA_963582345.1 Planctomycetota bacterium | reverse complement strand
GAGAGTACATTAAAAAGAAGATTCCGTACACGGTGTGTAGCTACGTCAACGAGACACGGACCAAGAAAGTCCCTTATTGTGTGTGCAAACGCGTTTGCACAACCCAAATGGTCACTCGCAAACGATGTGTCCCGCGTCAGGTCCCGTACAAAGTCAGTCGCTGTACCCCGCGGGTCGTTTGCAGAAAAGTCCCCGTCCAAGTCTGCTGCCCGCCAACACGTGCGGTTCCGAAATGCAGCGGGTAATCTTCGATAACTCAGCCTGCCTGTGAGTGATGAGCCGCTCAAGACTCTCGTTGTCGATGCACCGATATAGTGCTTCGTCGCGTGTCGCAAAGTGTGGCCATAAATTGGTGCAGTCCATCGTCTCGAGCACTTCGAGCATTACGTCGGATGCATTGCAAAACGCCGAGTTGCCAACGACATTTTCCACTTTGCGTACCAGCTTGATGATAGTCCCGATGATGATCGAGCCCAGCAGCTGTACTTGCCACAAATCGACGATGAAATTCCTGATCTGCGAGTCATGCAAACACGGGAGCACCGCGTCTGATTCCAGGTGCACCTCGGTGTAGCGATATCCACCCGCGTCACCTTTGGGAATCACGATCAACGTGTCGCCCTGCTGTTCTAGCTCGAAAACTTTCAGCGACTCAGCCATGACGCAATTCTTCTTGAGTTCAACTCGGATCGGATGGGTTCACTCTTTGGATTCACTCGGGTTCATCTTAGATACGATCGCTGATTTAAAAAGGTCGCTCAGTAACTTTTTCTGAATCGCCTCGGCCGCCAGCTGATGCGCTAGTTCGTTGGGATGGGCGTCGAAGCGGTTGACCGTCAGTCCTTCCGCAGCGTGCGCGGCCAGGACCGATTGCAAATCGAGAACAGGAATGTTCGATTCCCGACCGTAGTCGGCAATCAGCTTGTGCGCCTCTTGGAAAGGATAGTGCGATGAAAGATTGTGCAAGAATGGAAAGATGACAATCCGGAAATCAGCCTCGTTAATGCGACAAAGCTCATGCACGCGGTCAAGTTTTCGTCGCATCCTCTGCCAAGGCGGTCCCTCGTAGTATTCTTTTACGAAGGAGTAATAATTGCGAACCTCGGGCACCGTAAATTGCTTTAGCCGAAAATACATAAGATTAAAAAAGTACGTGTCGCGGAAAAGGAAGAACTCCGGGCCGCCGACCCGTCCACGAAAATTGTCGTAGTACGTTCTATGACGTGGGTCAAACGTTTCGATGTCGTTCAGGCAGACGACGTAGATGACTGTATCAATCGCATATCCGGCTTTGAATAACTCTTGAAGTTGAAGATGGATCCAGTTTAGATCGCGGCCGGGATCTGCAAGGTTAGTCACGCTGAATTTGCCAGGGGAACGTCGTTCGAAAGCCTCGCCCACTCGATTACTGAAGCGATCAGAGATGTTCGCAATTCCGTGTCCGAAGGTAAAGCTGTCGCCGAAAAAACAGATGCGGTGGCGCTGGGGACCGACTGATTTAGGAAAGTCGTGGTCGTCGCGATATAAAAAACCTCGTCTGCCGTCGGTATGCAGCGGTCTCTTTTGACGATCTGCATGCATTTTCAACCACTTGACCGACACGTTGGTCATGTTAAATGAATCAGTCGTGTCGTACATGAACGCATAATAAAGCTCCACACCGGTCAGTACCGCCAAAACGACCCACATTGAAAACGCTACGTGGGTCCACCGTCGCCGACCAGAATGTGATTTCCATTTCCTTCGGAGCCACACTAGCAGCCACAGCGCGACCGTGCCTGCAAGCAGCCACAGCGTTATACCCAACAAGTAAGCGTCTGATACATAAAGAAGCGACATAGCGTTTTGTTCGTGCTTGATAAGGGAAAAGAGATTAAATCAGATCCGTATACGTTTTAGCACAATGAAATATCCATCGTGCCACAGTAGCTCCCACTGGTCGCGCTCTTCTCGATATTCACGAATATCCTCAGGCGCCTTGATCTCGCTGTAATTGTGTTGCGTATCGATGATGATGAAATCGGTATCCTTGGGCACTTTCTGTTCATAATCGCTGATCTCCCGCGCGTAATGACTGTAATCGTACGAGCGTTCATGATGAGTGAATCGAGGGTGAATAAAATCGGTCGAGGCGACTCGTGCCTCATCGGGAATCAGCTCGAACACCTTTGGAAACAACGTGGCTCGTTTTCCAGGCACGTACAGGGCGTGCCAATACCAGTTCGAATGGCGGTCCCAAAATCCAAGACCTAGCGGGCTGAAACTTAAGAATAATGCGCTTGCCAGTGCATTTGTCCAAATGAAGTGAGTTGACCATTGAAAAATTCTTGCTGTAGAGGAGATTTGTCGTTCGGGTATCCGCTTCCCGGCAACGAAACGCCAAACGATGCGCACCTGCCCCAATCCTGCCGCAGCCGCCCAGAACAGAATGGGCAACAGGGGCGCATGAAAGTGGTGAAAGGGAACCAAAATCTGTCCTTGGCCGTCGGGCGTGGTCGACAATTCCAAGATGCATAAAACAGCAAACAACGGCAGCCCAACCGTCAATCGCGAAGGTGATAGCAAAGGCAGAAATCCCAGTGGCACGAGTAGCACAAGCATGTAAATGATCGATCTGGCGCTCAACAGCTTTCTTAGCAGTAGCCAAGGGTTGGCGACGACACTTTCCACGATCTCGGCCGGTGTACTTCCCAATTCGGCAAAGTAACCCGAGTAATGAGGATCGGCGCCGTCTCGGAACCACGGAATGAGGACCGTGACAACGAGTGCAAGGTACACAATTCCGAACACAGCTACTCCCCATCCTAGTCGGAAACAGCGCCTTTCGTTTAACGAATCTTTACGACACAGGGCTATCCACACACCAAGCGGTGCAATAATTATCGCGTAATCTTCTTTTGCCGACAGCGCTAGCAGCATGAGCAGAACCATGCCGCGGTACCTTCCACGTTCCAGCATGTCCAGAGCGAACAACATCAACGGCACACCGAAACTGATCGGGCGGAACGTTTTTAAATCGATCGAGATGTCCAGGAAGTGCAGTGGGCAATACAGCAAGTAAGCCGCAGCGAGCAAGAGTGCCGCCTGTCTCGAATTGGTGTGTCGGCGGGCGATCCCGAATATGGGTATTGCGCCGCTCGCCAATGCCAGTGACTCACACAATTCCAAAAGCATGTGCGACGGCCACAACCAGTATAAGGGCACCAGGAACACGTGCACGAACTGAATGTGCTCGCCCAAGAACAGACCTTGATCCAAATAACTTCGAAACCCCTTTCCATGCGTCAGGTTCCACAAATGCTCTTCGTACATCGCCGAGTCCCCGTGTGGCACTAATAAACCGCGATAAAGCTGCCAATTCATCACGATAAACACGAAGCAATAGATCCCCACTGCAATCCATAACGCGACCGGAATTCGCCGCGTGTCGGTTACTGCTGCGGGCAGCATTGCATTGGACGACGGTGGACGCACGAGCGTTAGGAATGTTGCCATCCACCCGGCCAATGTCAACGATTCGACCATGTGAGGACTTGCGAGCAGCAAGTCTGTCAAGCTTGAAAGCTCAGACCTCATTGCAATCAATCGCAGCAACTCCCACAGACCGGGCACTAGCCACCATAACCAGCCATTCCGGCCCCAAACGGCGAGTGCTTGCGGCCAAGATCGATGGGTCTTTTTCGCGATCCAAAACGCTCCCATAAACCAGCACAACCCACCAACACAAATGTTGAACAGAAAGATGGGAGCAAAATCAAGGGTCAAACCAAATGGACCTGAAAAAGCTATACCGCCAAGCGCCGTGACGATACGATGCCAAAGTCCGGCGCTCATCATCAACATCGCCATTTCTTGGACTTCGACCACTGACTGCCAGAACAACGAATGGACCAGAGCACCAAAAAAAACACACACTGTCGCCGTCAGAAGCCGACGATAGTCCGTTGCTTGCGACAACTTTTCTGACGCCATGATGCCTACAGTCTGCCTTATTCAAGGGTTGCAGAAGAACTAATCCGCGAATACGCAGGGGGGAATCTAGAAAAATCGATGAAATGTATTGAGTCGAGTATTCTTCGTCAGCCAAGGTGTTCATCGCGATGACGGGATGTGCGGAACGACTGTCTGTTCCGAACGAAGCATTTGTTCGATCAAACCACGTTCGCTGATCGTACCCAGATTCGTTGCCCCATCACATACGACACCGTATGCCTGACCAGAACTACGCAGTGCCAACAAGGCCTCCAGTTTGTTTGAAGAAGATTCCAGCCTCGGCATTTTTCGAATCAATGCCGACAACGGTTTCTGACTGACTACCAGGTCGACGACTCGAACGTACCCATACCATGAAGCGACTGCTTCTGAGCATTTGACGGCGACACTGGAGACTCCGTAACGCCGAGCGTACTCTATGGTCTCTTGACGAGACGTATCGTCATCCACACCCAAGACTCGGTTGGCTGGAATCATTGAATCACCGATTGGCTGAGTTGCCGTGTGCAGCAAGCCGTGAATCAGACGATTTTGCACATCGGTCAGCAATCCTTGCTGATGACCATGACTTAACACCTGCACAAGCCGTTTTCTTCCCAGGACAAGCTCCAGCGTACGATTCTCCGATTTTTCGAATCGTTCGAATAGTTTCGAAATCCAGATCAGTGGAAAGGTGATGACCAAGAACAGTCTGAAGAAAACAATAAATTTTTTCGAGTCCCGACGTAATAATGTCATCGGTGCGCGATAGTAGAGATTCTTGGGCATCAATTCGGCAAATACAAACACGATCGGAGAAATCAAGAGCGTCGCAACAATTTCCATCCAGACAGCATCGCTGGCCAGCAAGCCAATAGCCAGAGTGATCATATAGTTGGAGACGTTGTTGCCGACGAGCGTCGTTGCCACAAAATAGGAAGGGTGCTGTGCAAACCAAAGCAGACGTTTGGCAATGCGGTCTCCCGCATGAGAGTCAATCGTGAGACGAATATAGCTGAGGCGGTAGAAACCGATCTCGCTGCCGCTGAAAAACGCAGACAGATAGATGCCCAGCAGGAACAGGACGAAGGCTGTGATTAATTGTAGCCAATTCATCGTTTGTGGACTCAGTGACAGGTTAACAGTGACCAGTTATCAGTTCACACTTGATTGCTCTTCCTCTCAGATGACTGATCACTGACCTCCAATCTTCCAGAACATAACGCTCGTTCTCCCCAGCATAGAGACTTGAGTAACTTGGACACGGTAGCCCTGCCAGGTGCATTCGTCGCCGACAACGGGGATTCGTTCAAGTCTGCCTTGAAGCATTCCAGCGACGGTGAACGGGCCATCAGAGACGTATTCGAATGCAACACCAAGTCTTTTCGAGAGGTACCGTAAGGTGGTGATTGCCTCAACTTGATAGCATCCGGGTTCAATCTCTACAACGGGTTCCTTTCTGAGCACCCGTTTGGCGCGGCTAGGTTGTGGGACCACGATTGTGTCAATCATGTCTTCATAGGTCACGATTCCGATTGTTTCGCCAAACTCGTTGACCACCGACACGACACTGCAATATTGGTCCCTCGACAATTGCAACGCATAAGCCAAGTTGGCACACCAGGGAACGTGCACGACGTCCTCAGACAATTGTTCCAAGTTCTGTTTCGGAATTGAGGCAACATCGGTTAGCGAGATTGCGCTTTCAATTTCTTCCGTTCCGTCCTGTAAGATTGCCACATAGTCGCAGCCAAACTGATCGGCCTTTAATTCCTCCAAATGGATGGGAGGCGATAACGTCAAGTACGTCCCACGTGGCCGCATCACTTCTTCGACCGTTATTTCGGAAAGATCAAGAATGTTGTGCAACACCTGCCGCTCCTGGCGAATTACTTCATCGCTTGCCTCGACGTTTTCGACGGCCTGTTCCAAGTCGTCGGCGTCCAAAAACGGTTCACGTGCGATGTTTGGCCAGAATATTCGCCGAATCAGCCGGGTAATGTTACGGAAATATGGAGTGACCGGATCAAGTAGACGTGTTGCCACGGTCATCGGCCAGATCACGAGTGGCGCCAGCTGGCAGCGATAAACGACCGCTGCACTTTTAGGCAGCGCTTCGCCAAATAAAATGATTCCAAACAAACTGAATAGCCCGAACAACCCCGCCGCCGCATTGTGTCCTTCGTCCGTCAGTCGATGCACAACGACAACGCTGATAGAAAAGTAGGACAGGTTGACAAGCAGGTTCCAGAACAGGACCGCTGTCAATAGCCGGTCGGGGTCCAACAGTAATTTCCTGACCAGTCGTTCTCTCGGATTTCCTAGTCGGAATCTGCGCAGTTCGTCGTGCGACAGATAGAAGATCGCCGTCTCGCTCGACGAAAAGAAGCCAGAAATGAAGACAAGAACCAGCATGGCAGACATCGACAGCAACATGTCCACCGATTGAAGAACTTCGATCATCGAAACCAAGAACCAGCTAAAAGTGACAACTGACGGATGACAAACGACGAATGCAGCGTAATTGAAACCGTCGAGCTATTTGACATTCATTCGATTGTCTTGCAGACATCCGAAACTGTCATCCCTTATCCAATGTCGTTCGTCCCAACGCAACATCGAATTCGCTGACGGCGGGAACCAGCATTGCCAAGGTCGTGAATCCATACGCCACTGCAATCGCTAAGCAAACTCCCAAAGTCCCCTCGAGCAGGAACTGAGTAATGGCGTAGAACGTCAAGAATGGTAGCACTCCGGCTGAAATCGTTAGGGCACCCGAAGGATTCTTGTGCGTCAACGATGTATAGAGCGCAATACTGCCAGCACCAATGAACACAATGAAACTTTGAAACTGCAGGAAGAATGATGAGCGAGCTTCGATCAACAGCATCATGAAAATAAAAATCCCAATGAACAGGAAGAACATCGTTCCTAAACTATTCGCAATTGCCGAACGTGAACTGTCAAAACTCAATCCCGAATGCAAGCCCAGCATGGTACAGAAAACAACTAATATTAAGAAACTGATCACGACGTAGACGCAATTTTCTCCGCCAATAACACCGGCAAACACATAATAGACCAGCAGCACCAATGGTATTAGGATCAACTCCTTAGTGTTGTAAAAAACCCCCCCCAGTTTACCGTAGACAAACTCTTTCGCGGTCACGTCGGTCGCAAGCAGCAAGTCCAGAGTCTTGCCATCGCGTTCCGTCGTCAAAGCTGTGACAGCCTGCGCGTTCACCAGAATTAAGCTTAGTAGCGCCAATCCCACAAAGGCCAAACCAACCGGAGAAATCATCCCCAGCACCAACTCGGACATTTCCCTCGAATGCTGAAAATAAGTCACAGCGAAGGCCGCCAAAGAAAAGTACGCCAATTTAATCACGAAAATTTTTCGGCCATATGCTCTGGTGCAAATCTCCCGCCAGATGACTGGATTGTGCCAAATGTTGCGGGATATCGCTTTTGCAGTCGAAGTTCCGTCATCTTTGCGGGCAGCAGCTGTTAAGAATGTCGCGCGCGACGGGTTCCAGACGCGCAAGCGAAAAATGGCATAGCCGTTCAACACAACAAACAGCATTATCATGGCAATCGCTGTGTCCTGGGCGGACACATTCACAGCCACCGAATGAGTCACCTCGTGCAGCGGGTCCAGGATGCCAATCATCGCGCGATACGGGTTTAACACCGCCATCCAAGTGGCAATAACCGAAGCACCTGTGAAATGAATCACAGCTTCCACGACACCAAAAAAAAGAACGACACCTAAGACGCTGATGGCCAACGTCTGAAACGTCTTGTCTCGCCAGTATGCGACAAGCGAACCCCAACTGCCTGCAGCCAGCGCAGACGACGCACAAATTGCAAGCGACCAGCCAATTTGTTTGGTCGAAACACCACCCATAAGCTGGACAAAAATAAACACCGGAATCGAGGCAGCTAACAGCACCACGACCAATAGCAAACTGGAAAACAGTTTTCCCAGCACCATCTCGCGGTCACGCAGATCAGTCATAAGCAACAGGATCAACGTCTGACGGTCCTTTTCCTGCGCGACATTCCCTGCGGAAAACAGCAACGCAAAAAATATGACCAGTGAAAGCTGAACAAGTGAAAAGACTTGAAAAATCAAACTGCCAAACCGCGCAACATCACCAATATTACGAACCTGCTGCCAACCAAACGCTGCCTGACTTGCAGTAAACATCAGAACGATCAGCGCAGCAACATAGCCGGATCGAATCAAAAAGTGTTTGAATTGTCGCGGTAAAATGAGTGCTTCGCGGATAAAAATTGGACCAACGAACACCTTGGGCTCCTTGAAAATAGACGTGTCAAGATGCCGAACACGTATTATACGTCTCTAGAAAAAAATCGCCAAGTACCAAGCGGCGTAGTGCCAATCCTGTCGTGGCTTGACGGCTGCACCCCTGGAACCTCAGCCCAACTAGAAACTGCGTTGTGTCACAAAATGAACAATGTCTTCGAGCAATTGCTTGGCCGTGGAATCTGGCAATTTATCAAGATGGCGTGCTGCATCCGCAGCATACTCGCCGGCTCGCAACTGCGAATACTCAATTGCATCGCTCTGGTCCAGATAGTGAGCGAGTTGGGGCCAGGTTTCATCGTCTGGACGAGCCAGCAGGTCGCGGATTCGTGCGGTGTCCTGTTCACTGCACCTCTCCAACAGACGAATCAGCGGAAGTGTCATCTTTTTTTTCTTCAAATCCGTGCCCAACGATTTACCTGTCTCATGTTCGTTTCCCACAAGGTCCAACACGTCATCCGCAATTTGAAATGCAATGCCCAGCGAGCGACCATAGTCGGCCAGTGACTTGACCACACCTTCGTCCATTTGCCCATAATGGGCGCCAAGTCGACAACAGATGGCGCACAGTTCAGCGGTCTTACGGTCGATTATCTTGAAGTAGCATTCCTCACTCAAATCGCAGTTTCCACGTTCGTGGATTTGCGATAACTCGCCTTCGCAAATAACATTGGTCGCCCGCCCAATTAGCCGACAGGCCAATGTGCTCTCCAAACTGCTGGCCAAATGGAACGAATGGGTAAACAAATAGTCGCCGAACAATACGCTGGTCTCAGTATTCCAACGCGAATTGACTGTAACTATATGCCGGCGCGTCTTTGCTTCATCCAGTACGTCGTCGTGAATCAGTGTCGCCGAATGAATCATTTCAACGACGGCCGCCAGCACTCTATGGTTGTCGTTGATTCCACCGGTTGACTTAGCCGACAGTAACAGCAAAATAGGCCTCAACCGTTTACCGCGAAAACGAGTCGCGTGACGTAAAATGTCGGAGATATACGGATGCCAGCTATCAAGTTCGCGATAGAAAATTTTTTCGACTTCGCGTAACTCATCTCCAATGAACGAATCGATTCGCGTTAGTAAACTGTCCCTGGCAACTTCACTACTCATCGTACGTCTTCTTTCTCGTCTCGGTTTGTCATGAGTTCGCCGACCGATGGAAGAATTTGATTCATCCGTGACAATCTTTGACTTTTCTCCTGGACACACGACCGATGAGCTTATGCCTTTCCGACATAATGGCCGCTTTTTCCACCTGATTTCTCAAGCAATTGAATCGGCCCTATCGATATCCCACGGTCGACCGCCTTGCACATATCGTAAACTGTCAGCGCAGCGACACTGACCGCTGTTAATGCTTCCATCTCGACGCCGGTCCGGCCCTGAGCGCTGACTGACACTTCGATTCTGACCGTGCCATCATCAACCACTTCAAAATCGACCTGAATGTTATCCAGATTGACGGTATGGCAGAGTGGGATCAGTTCAGGCGTCCGCTTTGTTGCCATGATTGCCGCCAGCCGAGCAACTGCGAAGACATCTCCCTTCGCAACCATTTTATCTCGGATCAACCGCTGCGTTTTCGGTTCCATCTTGACATAACCCTGAGCCCGAGCTTTACGGTACGTAACGTCTTTCGAGCCAACGTCGACCATCTGACTATCGCCGGATTCATCAAAATGAGAAAGCTGCGGCATTAGTTTCAATGACAAACGAGCTAGTGGACGCTCGGACCGCGCGACGGCCCACTGGAAAGCTTCTGAACTATAGTCAGCGCCGCCAGCACGGACAACCCAACAAACATTCGACGCTAAAAAACGAGATTCCCATTTCCAACGGCTCTCATTGCGGCTTCGACTCGGACTGGTTTGGTGCCGGGAATTTGTACAAGACGGATAATTGCACGCCCTGGCGTCGAACTTCGGCCACAATTTCTGTGCCTGGCGGTGGTGCCATAACGAATTCCGGCAGATCAGATTTTCGAAGGAACGCCATCACATATTTGGACCGCCCTTCTAGTGGAGTGCCATCCAGTTGATCGAATCGGCGCAATTGTATTTTATGCCGGCGCAAAATTGGCGACTGAATCAGCATCTCCTTCAAGTGGAATGGATGCAGTGGTGGCGTCACGACCACTGTTTCTCCGGGTGGCAACATCTGCACGGACTGCTGCAGAAACGATCGTGTGATGCTGTCTCCCCAATAGGTCACCTCCATTCCTAACCGTTGTGCACCGGGTAGTCCTCCCACCAGCAGGTTATAGTAGCTCAAATAGCACGGATGCGTCGTTACTAATCCGTACGCTTGCAATGCCACGAATCCCACCAACAGACAGGCCGATGTTCGCAGCGAATATTTGCGCGTCAACAATTCCAAAACCCATGCGCAACCGCGACCGACAAACAGCGCCCAAAGAGGAAAAACAACTATGAACAACCTCGCACCATCGTAGACCGCGACTCCCGGAACACCAAACAAAAGCAGTGGAAACAAGATCGAGCCAAGCAATAGTTGTTCGCGTCTCTGGTTCCACACGCGACGTTTTCCGCAAACTAATCCGCTGAATCCCAAAAGTTGCAGACCAATCGGTACCGTTGTCAGAAATATCACAGCGGGATAATGCCAGGGAACATCGCGATCCGAATACCGCTGCCCGAAATACCAAGTATAAATCACATCACGATCAGTCGTTCTCCCCAAGAACTCTAATACGTGATCGATCGGGTCCAGCCATAGCCACGGCCATCCGGCCCAGAAAACCAGCATTCCAACAGTTGCCCAAACCGCAATCGGAATGATCGCTTTTTTGCGCCAATACAATAGCGACCAGCAGGCAACAACAGGCGGAATCAGAATGGCTTGGACCTTGGTCAACAAAGCCAACCCAAATATGATGCCGGTCAGGCATGCAGTTCGGCGCGATGGAGATGATGGGCTATCCCAGAAGTGAGCGACAACCAGAATTGCCGCCGCATAAGTTAAAGCGATAAAAGTTTCGAGAGACGCCAAGTGCGCGTGCCCGAAAACTCGCGGCATCAACACGACGGCGACCGCCGCCGCACATCCCGCCGCTTGGCCATACCATTTGCTGGCCGAAAAACCCACTAGAAAGACCATCAAAGCAAATGCTGTCGCCGATGCGGCCCGGCCACACACTGTTACAAATGGTGGCTCGTAATCATTCGGCGGTAACAGGAAAAGAACCGCATCATGGAACAAGCCAATCCACAGCCGTCCTAGCGGTGGATGATCCGGATTGTAGCTTTGATGCCCAAAGACCTCTTCCCTCTCCCGATGCAGAATCCCCAGGCCATAGGCTCGGATCGCCTCACTCAGAAAGACACCCGTCTGAACATTGAATGTTTCGTCAATCGTCAGGCCGGGTCCCTGAACGGCATGGGGGTAACTGCCGGAGGGATCGATCGTTGCGAGTACCGCGATCCAGCCAACACAAGCCACTAAGGCCGGTGTGCCCCATAAGCAGAACCAAGGCAGATGGACTCGGACATTCATCGCACTCGGCGCATAAGCAAGACTCGGCCAAGATAGCCTCGGCCGAGCCTGCCTGGTGTAAGCAAAGGGTTTCACTCGGTGTCGGAATTAGGTCAGGGTCATCCGCTGCTGCACACCTTATCACTTCGAGCAATCTGCGGTCTTAGCAAACATAATTCCGAAACGACAAACGTCAAACGAGCTGTTTTTTCCTTCCGACAAGTGTTCGGATCCGTTCGGCCAGCAAAGCCGCGTCAAATGGTTTGCGGAACGTTTCGTTGAAGACCGTGCGATCAAATCCACTCGCGTTGTCTTCGTCGCTCAGTAAGCCGATCAGGACGGTTTCCGTATACTCAGAATTCTTCCTCAGATTCTGGGCAATCATGATCGCATCGTTTCGCCCCATCGCAAAGTCAATGGCGACACAATCAGGATGCAGAGATTCTGCCTGAATCCCTGCTTCAAAACCGCTCTGAGCTAACTCAATCTTGAAGTCGTCGTTCGACATCAATGCGCTCAGGCTGGCACGAATTGGCCCTTCGGCCCCGACAAGCAAAATTTTGCCCATCGCTTCGTCTTCGAGCTCACCTAAAGGCATTCCGTGTTCCTTCAGGAAGCGGATTAAATGCTCTCTCGGAATCCGCCGGTCTTGAGAACCGGGAATCCGGTAGCCCCGAAGACGTCCTGAATCAAACCATTTGCTGACAGTGCGGGGTGCAACCTTACAGATCTTAGCTACCTGTCCAGTAGTGAAGATCGTCTTCATTACGGGCTCCAATTCACTTTCTATGCAAAGCCGGAAAACTTTCACGCCTTCCGGGTTTACACCCCCCCTACGATGGCTGGCTCTCCTAGCCTTATGGGTCCGTTCAAAGAACCACCGCGGTCTTGGGTCGGGGCTAGTCTCATGGTTCGGGTCAATTGCGTGCGGTATTCTCCGCTGCAACCTATCGCCTTACAAAGGCGGAAATCACTGGCAAACTCCGTTTTCCGAAGCACCTGGAAAGTCATTTTCCAAGTGTGGGATTCGGGCCCGGACCAATCGCGTGAGCACTCGCCTCGCGAATTTTCCAAGTATCCTCTTCCCCCTTAGTTTCGACATTTGTCACAAACAACCCTCCACGACATCCATGCAGTCGCCGTTAAACGTGCTTCGGGTTGTTCAGTCGCCAACTGTCTGGTCTATACTTTCGACCTAAGTGGGGCAGGGACTTTAGGATCTTTGACAACAGCCCACGAAGCAACGGCGTGCACTCAGACGGTTGCAGAATTGCTCGACCAATCGCTGCCCGGCCGACTGACGCAACATATGTAATGGAAGAACCTTAGTCCGTGCAGTTGGACTGGAACACCATCACACAACCCAAATTGGTGAGTTCCGCGATAACACGGAAGACTTTGGCAACTGAATTTGTTGATAGGCCCAGTCTGATTATCACAAGCCTGCTGGTTACACCAATCGTATCAGTTGCGAAGATTAGGCAGATTTTTGGACACAAACGGAAAAATCCGTGTGAAGATCGGCCTCTTCACGCGACGTCCTTGATCGCTAACGTCTGGTCATCCGCAGAACCCGAAGACGTAGTCGTAAACTCGCCATTTTCACTGACGTCCTCGAAATGGATCGACATCTTCTTCGACACACCCGACTGTTCCATCGTCACTCCGTACAAGGCGTCGGCCATCGTCATTGAGCGTTTGCTGTGAGTGATCGTGATAAATTGTGCTGCTTCTTGAAAATCTTTCACGACCGAGATGTATCGATCGATGTTGGCTTCGTCCAGTGCCGCATCCACTTCGTCAAGAACGCAAAACGGGCTGGGACGACTCTTGAAGATAGCTAGCAACAGCGCCACCGCAGTCAGAGTTTTTTCCCCTCCGCTCAACAGTGAGATACTTTTCAGTTCCTTTCCTGGCGGCCGCGCGACTATGTCGACGCCACATTCCAGCACGTCGTTCGCATCTTCCAGAACGATGTCGCCTTCGCCACCACCAAACAACCTGCGGTAGAGTTCCTGAAAGTGACTTCGAATCGCTTCGAACGATTCTATGAACAGTCTTTTACTCTCGGCGTTGATTTTGCGGACAATCTCTTCCAACGTCGCCTTCGCTTCGACCAAGTCCTGCAACTGGTTGCTCAAATGCCCGAAACGATTTTCCAATTCATCTAGCTCGTCTAAACTATCCGTATTCACACTGCCCATCAGTCTCAGCTTTCGCCGAAGCCGGTTGACGTGAGCTTCCAGATTGCGGCGCACATCTTCAAATTTGAGCTCTTCCCGCCCAGAAGTGTCCGGTCCAATGGGTCGCTGAATTGTGCTATTTGATGATGTTTCGGATTGTGCTTCCTCATCCTCTCTATACTCGATACCTTCTTCGGACGGCTGCGACGATCCACTTTTGTCTTCTGTCCGACTAGCACCAAGTTCAGCTCGATCGCTGTGTTGCTCACCAAGATACTGTTGAAAAGCCGACACCCCTGAGGCAACCACGTCGGCCAAATTTTGTTGGTACTCTTCTTCGAGCCGCTGCTCAATAGTTGTCATTTGATGTCGAATGTCACGGGCCTTAATCTCTTCGCCGTGGAGTCGATCGTTTAGCTCACGCTGTTGTTGACGACTTCGTGCCTCCTCGTCGACTAATGTTGCCCGCTGACTGCGAATCGTTTCCTTTTCTTCGACCTGTGTAGCGACAACTTTGGCCAGTTCTTCCTCAGTCAGAAACAGTTCCGCAAGTTGTGCATTCGTGTTCAGAATCTGCAGGTTGGTCTGGCGGTGCTTTGAAATTGCCATTGTCAGACGACGGCTGGCCTCCTGGAACTGTTCATTTCGTTGCCCAGTTTCCCGTTCAATACGTTCGTAAGCATGTTGAAGTGAGGATCGGCGTTCCTCCTGCTTGGCGATCTTCAGTTGTTCCTCGGTTTGTTTTTTCCGCAACAATTGCAAACGCTGTTCGCTGCAAGACACCTCTCGTTCGAAATTCTCGATTTCTGTTTTCAAACGACTCATACTCTCTTCCGTACCAACGACGTCGATTCGCGTTGCATGGATTGTCCGCTGTAATTCTTGCTCGTGGTCGTTCATCCGGGAAATTTCTTCACTTAGCTCATCGTGTTCGCCGCTCAACCGATCTAGTTCTTGATGTCTGCCAGTCAGCTCGAATTTGACTTTCACAAATTGTTCGTAATTCCTCAGTTTCTCCGACTCGGCCGATTTCAATTCTGCGTCGACATCGCACAATGATTTGTCCAGGCCGGAAAAAGTCCGCTCTTCAGTCTCGATTTCACTCTCTAAGAGAATTAAATCGTGTTTCAAACGGCGCAATTCACTCTTACGCGATAGTAAAGCGGTTTCTCCATGCACGCTGCCGACAATCAGTGTTCCGTCCGCTTCGATCGTTTCCCCTTGCAACGTAACGAAACGACAGCCCTGCCCCGTGCCAGTTGCCAGTTCCATTGCCACGTCCAGCGTACTGACAATCCACGTGTCGGATAACAGATATTCTGCTAATTGCTTTAGTGTCGCCTGAGATGTAACCAGACGATCAGCGCGGTTCACGACACCAGGATGCTGCGACAAATCGGACAGCCTTCCAGGACACCAACGTAAATTTTCAACGTTGATATTTTTGTTTGGCCCGGACTGGCCGCTATTATCCTGAGGCAAGGCAATAAACCCAACTCGGCCAGAAATTCGACAGCTTCTCTGATTCAAATAATCAATCATCGGTGCATAATCGTCCAAGACAATTAATTGAGCACGATGGCCCAATGCCACTTCCAACAAAGCGGCTTCTTCCAGGTCGACTTCCAGAAGATCTGCCACGCTTCCCAGGATACGGTTCCACGGCGGATTGTCCGACGTTGTGGCGCGACTAAGTATTTCCTTGACACCGATGCTCAACCCTTCCTGCCGGTGTTCCAAGTCCTCCAGCACACTTTGTCGCGTCTGCCAGACTGTTTTTTTTCCACGCATTTCAGCCAAGTTACTTTGAAATTGATCTTGCTCGCCAATCAGTTGTTCTTGGTTGATTTGAATGCGACCGATCGTCTGATCGACCGCTTCGATCCGCCCGCGCACTCTATCGACTTCAACCTGAAAAAGTTGGCATTTCGCCTGACATTCAGTCCGTGATTGGTCAAGTATTTGGTGACGAGTCGATGCTTTTCGTTTTCCAGACGTGATAGCTTCCAATTGCAACTGCGTCGCCGCAATTTGATTGTTGAATTCCGAAATCTGCTGCATCAAGTCGAGTCGCTGTACGTGATGTTTTTTCAATGCTTCGTGTTCGGAATCAACCTGCCACTGCAATTCGGCAATCTGCTTGTTCCGAGCAATCGATTCCTGCTGCTGAAGTTCAAAATCGTGCTGGAACGAACGAACTTGTCCGCGGGTCAAATCCAGTTCGGCGCACACTTCATCCAGACGTCCCGCCATCATCGCGCATTGTTTGCGCAAGCGGACAATTTCTGAGTCAAGTTCTCCCTGTCGAGCTAATTGATGCCGAATGGTCGTTTCGTAGCTGGCGATGCGTTCACGGTTCGACGCGTTTTCTCGTTCGACCTGTCGAAGACGATCATCGACGTCCGTGATGTCGACGTCCAATGCACTCAATTGTAGTTCGGATTTACCAAAGAATTCGTTCTGCCGTTCGATCTGAGCCGACAATGTGTTGATTGTTTGCTCGATCGCCTTCAGCTTAATCGTCAAATGCCTGTAATCGTCAGCGGCCAATCCAGTCCACCACGTCCGCAACTCTTCCGATAACGCCCGGTACTTAGCTGCCTTGCTGGCCTGGGTACGAATCGACGTCAACTGAGCCTCGACTTCGTCGACAATGTCAGTCAACCGTAACAAGTTTTGTGCGACACGATCCAATTTCCGCAGAGACTCGGTTTTGCGCAATTTGTAGCGGCTGATGCCTGCGGCCTCCTCAAAAACCATTCGGCGAGCCGTTGGGTTTGTCTGTAAGATTTTATCGACTCGGCCCTGCTCGATGATGCTGTAAGCCGAGAGCGCGGTACCCGTGCCTACAAAGAGCTCGCGAACGTCACGCAACCGTGATGGTGCCCCGTTAATCAAGTATTCAGCGTCCCCACTTTGCCAAATCCGCCGGCCAATTTGGACTTCGCTTGAATCAATCGGCAAGACGCCGCGTGAGTTGTCAAAGATCAGTGTGGCTTCGGCAAAACTGCTGGCCTTGCGTGCGGTGGAACCGTTGAAAATGACGTCGGTCATTTCTTTTCCGCGCAAACTTTTGGGGCTTTGTTCGCCCAGAATCCACTTGATTGCGTCGACCACATTACTTTTGCCACTGCCGTTTGGCCCCACCACACACGTAATGCCCTCAGCAAAGTCGAACTTGGTACGATCGGCGAAACTTTTAAAGCCGAACAGTTCAAGCGACTTCAGCATCAGCAAACCTTGCGGAGCCTAAACGCGTCAGTGGGATTTAAGATTCGTGGAATGAGCACAGCGTTTCAGGGAACGGACGATTTCAGCTTCTTGTCGAAATTGAAAAAGCGGAATCGTTTTCCACGGTCTGGAATGTCGTTTTTCCTTACAGACGTACGGGCGTCAGCCAGGCTGGCGGTTCCAGAATCTAATTGTGTATCCAACCCGTTCTGATTGCTTGGTAGCTGGTCCCGTTGGGAACGAGTCTCGCGTTTCAACAGCGAGAACATATTCGGAGCGTGATTCGAGCGTCCGACGCGTGATTCGTTCTGAGAATTGTTACCTACTTCCGGTCGGTAGTAGATGCGGCCGGCCTGCGGCATTGCGTCAATCTCAATTCTTCCCGGCAAATTATGTTGGTCGTTTGCCTGCACCAGCATTTGCGCAACATCCGGATGGCTGGCCCCAAACTCCGTGACCTCGCGGATGACCACAGCGATATTCGAGGACACTACCTTGCGTTGGTCCGGTTGGCCGGCTTCGTACCGGCTGATGTTAATCATGTCACTGCCTGGGGATGCCGTCACCCAAATATGATTCCCAGCGCGTACCGCAATGGGTGTTCGTAGACGTTGATCTGACCCGAACAGCACGACTTCCGCGCGACGACGGTTCGTCAGATGAATCATCGGTTCACCCTGAGTTTCGAGTTCGTGCAACGAGAACTGATCCTTCAAATCCTCACCCCGGATGAAGGGGTCGTACTTGTCCAACGTCCGAAGTGCACGAAAAGCACCATATCGCAACTCGGCGCTGCCGGAGCTATTTCCATTTTCGTCACGTTCGATGCTCATCAGGTTACGCAACAGCAGACGCGTCTCCGGCTCATCGACAACGGCCAGTGCCGCTAAGGCGAACACTCGAAAGGCACGCTCTTTGCGAGCCGCTTCTGCAAGCACTTCCAGACCATCTGCTTCGCCCAGATAAGCCAACGCTTCGGCTGAACGGAAACGGACTTCCAGACTAGCATGCTGCAGACCTGACTTGAGAATGGGGATCGAATTTGAGCCAATAGCTTCCAGTCGCAATGCGGAAAATTCCGACATCTGTGGATCATTCAACTGTGTCTTCAACTTTTGCATACGAACTCGTTGAGCCACCGAAGTCTCACGCAAGGCAATATTCCGGACAACCTGTATGTATCGTGGAAAGTTGTTCTTGTAACGCGACGGGACTTTCAGGATGATCTTCTGATCAGAAAAAGTCGTATCCGCCAACGGCTGTCGCAAGCCGTGTTTGTCGTAAGAATGAAATCGCCGTCCGACGCGATCGGCAACCCGTTTGGCATTACGAACGCTACGGAAGTCGTTACGTAGATAGATGGCCAGGTCGCGATCTTTCATTGAAATTCCGCCACCTAGGATACGTCCGCGGCGTAACACGCCGGCTAAAGACTCCTTGTCTCCTTCGCCCGTCGAGATCAAAATAGGACCTTTCGCTTTGGCCAGGATGTGTCCCTTTAGGACTCCTTGGCCGGGCACAATGGCCTGCTCGGCCAGCAGGGTTTCCAAAAGCCAGCCGCCGTTCAGATCGGTCGCGTCGCTGTTTCCCGGTAAACGAATTTCGACATCGAATCGTTCGCTTTTATGAATCAGCGGAGGCAGATACGCTCGCACGATCACCAATGCCGTCGATGGTGAGCGCAGTAACCGGTTGGGACGCTCTACACCCCGCTTCTTCATTTCTCGCAGCAGTCGTTTGCGGTACATGGAAGGTGGTGGATCTCCGCCAGTCCTATCCAACCCGGTGACAAGTCCCACTCCTTCCAGCGTAACCATGTTCAACCCACCAATAATTACGTGGTCGCCGACTAACGGCGTTTCAACCTTTGCCTCGAATTCGTCAACCTTAGAATTACTCTTCTTCGGGCTCTGCGAACGAAGGTTGAATTTCTGACAACCGAATGATACTCCGGCAATCATCAGGGCCACTGTGATCGAGTGGACAACTTGGTACGAACTCATGAGAACTCCGTTCGTTACGTTCGGAGTGCCGCCTTTCGCGTTCGTCTGTCGTTTGAATTGCTGCAATCCTAGGGATGACCACACAGTAATGCCGCAACGGAGTAAGTCAGCCCTTGCGGACCGACGCAAACACCCTGGAAACGCCGCTCTTCGGAAAATTCAAATGAACTCGAAAGCTGGAACTACGATCCATATTCTGAGGCGGACAAGAACCAAGACACATCAGTGTCATCGGCGCAAATCCTACTACGAAGAGATGTTAAGGTTCTGACTTAATTCGGAAATGTACAGAGAGAGGACCACTGTAAGGCGAGGGGAGAATAGGAATTTCAACAGAAGCAGTCAAGGTAAGTTCATAACCGTGGCCACAGGAAACGGCACTCACACGACCTTTTGATTCGACTCGACCGGTGGACTGACTATTCGATGTGGGTGTGGTCACGATGCAGGATCTGCATTGTCCGACAATCCTTCCGCCGAAATCAGGTGCACGACATTTTGAGACAGCCCGTCCATTTCCATCACAAGCGAATCCACTCGGCCAACCAGGTACATGTACATGATGAGTGATGGGATAGCGATGGCCAGGCCGAACGCCGTGGTCAACAGCGCCAACGCGATTCCGACGGCCAGATGTTCGGCTCGACCCATAGCGCCCGCGGTAGCCATGTCGTTGAAGGCCTGAATCATGCCGATGACCGTTCCCAGCAGCCCCAACAGCGGTGTGACGGTCGCGACTCCGTTTAGCACGCGCAAATGCTTGCGAAGTT
>CAUZSN010000045.1:0-20097 GCA_963582345.1 Planctomycetota bacterium | reverse complement strand
TTAGCCACCGATGGTCCTTCCACATTCGACGCAGTGCCGGTTGGTTGTGACTAGCTCCAGAATTCACTTGATATTCCTGAACATGTAACTTGCACCTCGAATACCAAATATTATCAGTAGCCTCGCGATTTCTATCGCACGCTCGCAAGGATACCCAGAACGGTTTATGAAATGGAATCGAGAACTGTGTGTTTTGGACCGGATTACTTTATGATTGCATGCCATGATCTTCAAAAAGTTAACAGGTTGATGTAACGACTGTTGTGTTAACTCAACAAAATTGGCCCTGAGAACTGACTGCCTGGCTGAACTTTTTCACGCACTTGGTCAGCGTCAAGAGCAAACAAAGGGCTGATTTCTACGGGCTCTCGATCGTCAACTTGCGCACCGGCCAAGCGTAACCAGTCCGCATACATTGACGTCAAAGACTCCCGAACGTTTTCGGGTGTGTCGGATGTATTTTCGTCTTGCCGCTTGTTCTTCACAGGAAGAAACTCGGTTGCGCGATGTGCTTCCAGGACCAGCGCGCAAGTCGCGTAATGTAATGCGTCGAAGATGAACCGCTCAAACTTAAACGCATTCGGTTTATCGGGCCGCACCAGATTTCCTTGATCATCCAAAAAAGGGACGGCCTTTTGCGCGAAATGAAATGTGAGGGCAAGATCCTCGTCAACCAGCCGTTGTAGAAACGCGCGGCTAAAAACATGGGTCGCCGTATTGCCGGCCCAAAGCAGCAGAACCCCATCTTCATCGGTTTGGCAAGCCAACTGATCTGGCAAATCACTGTACTCAATGATCTGCGTCTGCCCGTCGACACCAACAACGATTCCCATCTTTTCTTCAGCCGACTTTTTCGCCACTACCTTGGTTGACATGTCCGAATCGTACAGTGCGTGGAATCCTAAAAACGCGGGATCGCAGACTTTGGTCGCTGGATTGTCCACCTGATGATAAAACAGGTAATCGATCTTGCGACTGCGCATTTCGTCCAACAGCCCAACCCTGTGCAAAGCCGCCAACACGCCGCCGTGACCATCAGGACTGGTCGCCAGGTTAGCCTTGTCACTCAACAGCAGACGTCCCATGCTGTGGTCGACCGCAGGCATATTGCCTTGTTGGAAAAAACAGACGTCCGATCGATTCATTCCGAAAAAGTCGTGCTCGGTAAAAAAATCGACTGTCTCGGTGTGTGTTGCATCGCTGGTCATGATGTAGTAAGGGATCGCGACTCCGCCCCCTTGTCGTGATCGGGCCAGCACTTGTTCGGAAAAAATTTGAAACACCGATCTATAACTAACCGGCCCAATGGGAAACATGCCTTTCGGATGCGGAAAGCCAAGTCGAACTCCCTGCCCGCCGGCAACCAGAATGACTCCCACTTGGCCGTTAGCGATAATCTGCTGCCCGCACAGTATCGCTTCTGCCCATTTCTCTTCATCCTGCAGTGATTGCGGCAACCGCACTAGCGGGACTGGAGGAGTAGACCGCATTGCACGTTCTGCCACCGAGTTACTGCCATTCGTAGATTCATCGGGCCCCGTCTTCGATGAGACAAGTTCCTGAATTAATTCCAGGTTCACGGCCTTGATTTGCTGAACCAAACAATTCTGCTGCTCGGCATCCAGCTCATCCCACCAACGCAGCACGTGACCTTGGTCATATCGCCGAAGGCGTTCGACCACTTCATCCGCAAGTATACCACTCATCCAATTGCGTCTCTTTGTCTTATAGAATTCTCACTGACCGAACCAAACGATAAACGACGTCCCGCCTCCTATCCCACAGCTGGTTCACCCAGGAATTCGCCTTGAACTTCGGATCCGATTTCAGTTCGTGCGTGGCACAACTTAGAACCTATTCTGTCGAACGCGTGTCACGGATGAAAGGCTTCGTCAAGCTGAAACCTAGATTGCAAAGTATTGGAGTGTCACTACACTTACGATGACTTGCTGCCAGTTGCCAAGGCGAGTTCTCACGGTCGGCATCCGTCCAAACCACGAATTCCTATCCGCTGAACTGTAAACCATGCCTCGTTATGATCCGAAGCGCATCGAAGCCAAATGGCAGAAGTACTGGGACAAAAACCAAACGTTTAGGACCCCCCAACATGTGCAGGGCAAACAAAAGCTGTATGTGTTGGACATGTTCCCATACCCGTCGGGCAACGGATTGCACGTCGGTCATCCGGAAGGGTACACGGCCAGCGACATCGTTTGTCGGTACAGCCGCATGCGAGACAAACAAGTGCTGCATCCGATGGGCTGGGACGCCTTCGGACTGCCCGCCGAGCAACATGCCATCAAAACTGGCACGCATCCGCACATCACCACGTACAACAATATCGACACCTTCCGCCGGCAGCTGAAGATGCTGGGCTTCAGCTATGATTGGAGCCGCGAGTTTTCGACGACCGATCCCGACTACTTCCGCTGGACCCAGTGGATTTTCCTGCAGATCTTCGACACTTGGTACGATCCGGAGTTTGAATGGACTGGTCCGGACGGAAAAACGCGTATAGGAAAAGGCCGGCCGATTTCCGAACTCTGCATTCCTAATTCCGTTCGCGATGAGAGTAAAGAAGCCGTCCGCCGCTACCAAGATAAACATCGCCTGGCATATCAACACGAGGCACCGGTCAATTGGTGCTCCGCCTTAGGAACTGTCCTGTCCAATGAAGAAGTGAACGCGGAAGGCTTGAGTGAACGCGGTAACCATCCGGTCAAACGCATTCCGTTGCGACAGTGGATGCTCCGCATCACATCGTACGCTGATCGTTTGCTCAGCGAGCTTGAGGATTTGGATTGGTCCGACTCAATCAAAATCCTACAACGAAATTGGATCGGTCGCAGCGAGGGAACGAATGTGGATTTCTTCATCGGCTCGCGGGAAACGACCGACCTACATGCCGCATTCGACAAGTGGAAATCAATGTGCAGAGAGTCGGGATTTCCTACCGAGCCGAACGACAACGTGCTGCGCGTTTATACAACTCGGCCCGACACACTATTCGGCGCCACCTATATGGTGCTGGCTTCCGAGCATCCTTTCGTCAGCCGGCTGACAACTCCCGAAAAAAAACAGGTCGTTGAAGCCTATTGTCAGCAAACAGCCAAGAAAAGCGACCTGGACCGAACTGATTTAGCCAAGGAAAAAACGGGGGTCTTCACTGGATCGTACGCGGTGAATCCAGTCAATTGTGAAAAGATTCCTATCTGGATCGCCGACTATGTTTTGATCAGTTATGGCACCGGAGCGATTATGGCCGTGCCGGCACATGACCTGCGTGACTGGGAATTCGCGGTTGAGTTCGATCTGCCAATTACCACCGTCGTCCAACCGCCGACAGGCTATGAACCGACAAGGGAGGAAGAGGCGCTGGCTCGCAATGTGGATGGCCATACGGAATTCCCATTTGCGGGATTGGGAACAGCTGTCAATTCGAGCGATTACAACGGACTAGAGACCGCCGAATTCAAAACCAGCATTACCGAAAATCTATTGAACCGTGGGCTGGGCCAAGCGGCCGTCAACTATCGTCTGCGCGATTGGCTGTTCAGTCGGCAGCATTTTTGGGGTGAGCCGTTTCCGATTTGGCACGAGTTGGACGCCGATGGCAACATGACCGGGCTGATGTGCACCGATCCGGAAGACCAACTGCCGATTGAACTGCCCGAGAACTTCGACTTCAAACCGCACGGCCGACCGGAACCGCCGTTGGATGATGCGCCCGACAAGTGGCTGTACACCACCAACAGCGACGGCACGCGGCTGAAACGGGAAACCAATAGCATGCCCCAATGGGCCGGCAGTTGCTGGTACTATTTGCGATTCGCCGATCCAAAGAACAACAAGCAGTTCATCGCCCCTCAAATCGAAAAGAGATGGCTCCCTGTCGATTTATACATTGGCGGCGCCGAGCATGCCGTGCTGCACTTGCTCTATGCCCGTTTCTGGCACAAGGTGCTGTTCGATCGCGGCCACGTCAGCACGCCCGAACCGTTTCAGCGACTTGTCAATCAGGGAATGATCTTAGGCGAAGCAGAATTGACAGGGTATCAGACTGAAACCGGCGAATGGGTTTCAGCGCGAAACGTCACCGACTCCGCAGAGAAATGGAAAATTGAAAGGCACACCGGACAGTCAGTTAAATCTGTCAGTGTTGAAATCCACCAAGTCGAAAAAAGAGGTGATGAATTCACATTAAAGGACATGCCGGACATTGTCATTGATAGCCGTGCATACAAGATGTCTAAATCGCGCGGTAATGTCATCAATCCGGATGTCATCGTCGATCAATACGGAGCCGATAGCCTGCGAATGTATGAAATGTTCATGGGTCCGCTTGAGACGACTAAGCCGTGGAGCATGAGCGGCGTGGACGGCGTCAGCCGTTTCCTAGGACGCGTCTGGCGAATGATTGTCGACGAACAGGCGGACGAAATCAGGCTCAATCCAGCCGTGCAGGACCTTGCACCGAACGACGACCAATTGCGAATTCTGCACAAAACGATCAAGACGGTCACCGACGATATCGAGAAGTTATCATTCAACACGGCGATCAGCCGGATGATGGAATTCACCAACGCGGTGAGCCGGATTCAACCGCGTTCTAAATCGCTCCTGGAACCATTCGTGCTTCTGTTGAGTCCATTCGCTCCGCACATTGCGGAAGAGTTATGGCAACTGTTGGGACACAAACATACGCTCGCTTACGAACCATGGCCAAAATACGACGAGAACAAGATTGCTGTGTCTGAAATAGAAGTCCCCGTGCAAGTAAACGGCAAGCTTCGCGCACGGATCATAGTGCCCACCGATGCTGACCAAGCCATGATGCAACAAACTGCCGAGCAAGACAAAACGATCTCACGCAATCTGAAAGGTAAGAACGTGGTCAAGGTGATCGTCATTCCCGGACGGTTGGTCAACTTCGTTGCCAAATAACTGACGAAGAGGCGACAAGGAAACTATCTATAGTCTCGACGGCGATATCGATTATGGTCTTCTTCGCAGTGTGTGTTGCACTCTGAGGCCATCCGTCGTGAGACAAACAGCTGGGTTTGGCCGGCGTTTTGCTTTGCGCATATGACTCTACTGACACATATTGGCGCCTTCACCGTTTACCGAATTGGTATAAAAAGTGGAGCTAATCGCGAGTCACAGCATGGCATTCGGTAATTGGCAATTCTGGACCTCACTTTTGTGCGTTGCTAGCGCAGTCGGATTTCTCGTCGGTCGAGCGCTTAATGTTTGATCAAGGACGTCGCGATATGATTGTGAAACTGACTCCTGCAACGGTTGCCCGGAAAACGAGGTGTCGAACACAACTGGAACAATCTCATCCGGAGACGGTTTCGTTTAGGCCACACAGAGGGCAAAGTTCCACAGTATGTTTTGAACAGTTCGGGCCGCCAATGACGACCTGTCAATGCTGTGAAAGAATGATTCAATATTTAAACGTCGTCTGCACATAGATCTGATTCGCGTCGCCGCGAGGGATGTTCTGGCTGATGAAACGTCCGTTCCAAAACCAGGAATAACCGAACTGTACATTCAAGTTCGCATGGATCGCATAGGTTGCGACTAGATCGAATTCCTCGCCAACATCCTTCGATCGAAGAGGCACTGTGGCAGGAAAGGCAACTCCGGCGACGTTGTAGAGGGCGTCACTGCTGGAATCCAAACTGAACCAGTGCACCGCCCCTAGGATGGTAAGTTTCTTGGTTGGCTTAATGGCACCTTGCACACTGTAGTCATGCAGATTTTGTCCGGACTGGTTGTCGATCAAACCCCAGTACGCGTGGCCGAGCGGGAACAATTGGCAAAACGTGTTGTCCTCCCCGTCGACTGAATCGTTGTCACCCGATCCCCAATAGTAGACGACCTTGACCGTCGGCATCCACAGTATCTGTGGTAACGACACACCAATCTTGCTGGTGAAGAATCCCGCCCGAACCGTGCGTCTGGCAATGACGCCGGCAATGCTTCGATTATCTTTCCCCCATTGGTAGGCACCTTCAAGCTCGACGTTCCAAACTTGTGTCGCCTGGCAGTACGCGTCTGTGATTCGATGGGTCGTTTGCCACCTCAACCCGATCGTGTGGCGATCACCTCCAACCGAACCAGGCCCCATGACAGCATCTGCAAAACTGTCCGTTTCGAGCCAAACCCAGTAAGCGTCCAATGTGTGATTTCGGATGCCGCGATATACCGTGTAGATGCCACTGAACCAACGAGTATCATCAACTTCATCGCGTTCGTTGCCGAAACGAGCGATTGCTCCTTGCCCGCCTACTTGAGCTGCGTTGAGGAACGTTGCCGTATTGACTGGTCGAGTTGCGAATGCATCGAAAACCCAGTTATCTCCTTCGCTGATCAGACGGAAACCTTCGAAGTTTCTCCTCGTGTTACCCCACTCCAACGACGATACCAGTTGCTGCGAACCATACTGCAACTCTTGCCGACCGACACGAAAGGTGATCGGTCGGCTGTTCCACTGCAACAGGTCTAGGTCAACGAATAAGTTGTGTACGTTCCAACGGTTCACGTCGATCCCTGTCACGGGAAGCTCTTCACCAAACTGAGAAGCGTCGAGCATTTCGACATACAGCCGAAATCGATCGGCTTTGAAATCGAGATGGTTCCGCCACCGCCATAACGTATAGGTCGTACGTCCCGGACCGCCAGGGCGAATGCGATTGTCTTCATCCATGGTTCGCAACCGCAGTTCACCGCCGCAGGAAAGAATGCCACCATCCAGAACATCGAGACCGTATAAAAAATCCAATTCCATGTCTTTGAACGATTCACCGATCGAAAAGATCGAGTCCAGCCAGTCCGTTTCGGAAACGCACCCATTACAGCAGCTGTCGGCCGAGTTCCTTGCTAATAAATCAGCTCTCTCTGCGGCAATTCCACTAAATGGAAAGAGAACAATAAATCCTGCAAACAAACTCTGAAAAGCAATTTTCTGATACATCTCCTTTTTCCTAAACTTCTTTTCCAATGCTGTTTTAGCCTCTCCAATAAGGCCTTATGGATCAGTGACACTCGGTACGGAATGACCCGCTGATGTGAAGTGAATTCATTCAAAAATCAACTGCACCATCACCAACTTTATCGAACTTGCAACTTGTAAATATTAAAAGATTTGTGGAGAAAATAGCCGTTCAATATGCATACATCTCTGGAAAATTTTATCTCAAAGTGAGCGACCCGGCTGAGTTAAAGCTAAACAGGGGAATCAGCCCCAAAGTGGATCCCGACCGATCGGACGAAACGGAAAAGTTTCTGATCTACGATCCGGTGGTATGAGCAAACTAAAAGTGTATCCCCAAATTCATCTCGTTGACGAAAACTCGGCGAGCAAAGCTCCTGATAAGCCGAATCTCGCTGGATTCGGTGGCTCAACAAAAGCTTTGCCCTCACTGTTTGTAAACTCCGGGACATTCTCTGAAAACCGGACACCTACAGTGCCTACATGCGAACATGTGCTGGCTTAGTGTCCTCGATTGCGCTTCCACCCTGTTTGATCCACATGTATTCCGAACGTGAAAGGACTTTAGCAATTACGTTATTTACCACTTTCGCCCAGTCCAGATTTCTGTACTCTGTAGCGCACTTTGTGATCTCGCGGGCCTGCGGGACCAAAAGTTGGTAGAACCGCTGGGTGACTTCGTACATATCATGCCAGTGGGCGCTATCATCGACGCTCTATGCTGGGCACGCCGGACGTTGAATTAGTATATTGGACGATAGCAAGCAGAAGCACAACAATCGTCGCTCCATTTACATTACTTCTAGTTATTCTGGTCCAACTTCAAAGTCGTTGTAGCCTAGAATGATCTTCCACGAAGGCGACGTCGAGTGTGTGGCTCAAACACCGCTGATTGTCATACTCCAATACTTCGTCTCTTGCTGCACTGATTCGAGAAGTTATCGAGTGGCTGTTCATAATTGCGATCATGTGCCTGCAACCCGTAGAATTGCTCGAATCCATTAGCTGAACGATGACTCATTATTTTCGATTGTCCGCTCAAGCAGGTCAGTTGAGATTGGCAGTTAGCTAAAAAATCATCGTCAAAACACAAATGAAACCCGAATCCTGGAAAACCGAACCTGAAAGCATGCCGTCTCCAATTCGACGGAATTGGGTCTGGTGTTCGATTCAGTTCGTGCTGCGTTTTGTGTTTGTCACGTGGTTGCGATATCGCGCACGCGGAATCGAGAAGATTCCTCGCTCCGGCGGATGCCTATTTCTAATCAATCATCAAAGTTTTTTGGATCCGCTACTGGTGGGCTTGCCGTTAAATCGGCCAATCAGTTTTTTGGCTCGCGATTCGTTATTCCTCGTTCCGATCGTTGGGTGGCTTTTGAAGAATGCGTACGTCATGCGGATCAACCGTGAGTCCGCTAGCAGCACATCGATCCAATCAGCGGTACAGCGTTTGAAGCACGGTTTCCTAGTCGGAATGTTTCCGGAAGGGACGCGTAGCAAAGACGGATCGGTTGGCGAGTTCAAACGGGGCTTTCTTGCGTTGGTCCGCCGAACACAATCGCCCGTCTTCCCAGTCGGCATCGCCGGAGCTCACGAAGTGTTGCCCCGAAATGGTTGGTTGTTGAAGCCTTTCAAAGTCGCAGTCGTTTTCGGCGATCCATTGTCGCCGGATGACATCCAGCTACTGAGCCAACGCGAACAAGAAGACAAATTCGTTGCTCTAGCCCGACAACGGATCATGGAATGCCAACAAGAGGCCGAAACCTGGCGACGATGAATTAAACTGTGACAACAAGGCAGCCAAATTCAGATACAGTCAATTGACTCGAAAACAATACTCGCACACAATCATTTCACTGCGGATAATTTCTTTGAAAACTTTATTGGCTTGTCTAACATAGACCATCTGGCCCATAGGAGTGCCCCGACGTTTTGCGATCGAATCACTACACACGCACCTGGAAACCGTTCCTTCGTTCCTGCCTATTTGAATGCACACAATTGTGTCCGATAACAACCTAGATTCACTGGTCGACAAGGCGAAAAAAAAACTCGACGCACATACCGTTGAAATTGTTCAATGGCATTTCAATTCCGAAACTGGTAGTCCGTTCTGGCTGCACGAGGCGAGCAAGTTAAATTTCGACCCGAACACCGAGGTGCAGTGCTTCGACGACCTGAAGAAATTTCCTCTGTTCGAAGACGATTGGTTGCGCGGCGGCCCGGTTCGTCGTTGGCTGCCAAAAGCGTACGCTGACCGGCCGGCCTACGTGTTCGAAACTGGAGGCACTACTGGCATTCCCAAATCGCGAGTCGTAGTCGACGATTTCCGTATCGACTACGAGATGTTTAGTGCGACTTTGCCAGACGAATGTTTCCCCCCAAATAGCAACTGGCTAATGCTGGGACCGTCAGGACCACGGCGGCTACGATTGGCTGTTGAACACCTTGCTCAGTTCCGCGGCGGCATTTGTTTCTGTGTCGATCTGGATCCACGCTGGGTGGTGAAGCTGCTACAGCAAGGAGACATCGCAGGAGCAAAGGCGTATGGTGATCATGTTGTCGATCAAGGAATGACCATTCTATCCGCCGGTCACGACATCAAGTGCCTGTTCACAACGCCCAAACTGTTGGAAGCGCTGGCATTGCGACTCATCGATAAAGGTTCCAATATTGCCGAGCAGGGCATTACGGGCATCTTTTGCGGCGGCACGGAATTCACGCCGCAATGGTATCGATTTGCCAAAGAAGAATTGCTTGGACCCGATGTTTACATCACTCCCACCTACGGCAATACTTTGATGGGACTAGCGTGCGGCAAACCGTTCGATCCGGCTGACGACTACAAAATCACTTACTATGCCCCACAACCCAGGGCAGTTGTGAACGTCGTGAATTTCGACGACCACACTAAAGTCGTCGCTTACGGTGAAACTGGCCGCGTTAAACTTTACACCTTGACTAGAGAATTGTTCATTCCTGGTTTCCTGGAACGGGATGAAGGTGAACGCGAGCAGCCACACGAAACCTATCCGTGGGACGGCGTCAGCGGTGTCCGACCGCTCCACCTTCTCGCCAAAACAACGACCGTCGGTGTCTATTAGACATCCAAAATGAAAATCACTATTCCAACATTGCAATCTGCAAGCTTCTTTCACCAGAGGAGTGACCTGTGCTGGAAATTCCAGTAGTCCGCTGGGGACAGCCCTATAAGAGCATGGAGCAAGAATCCATCGTCCATTTCGAATCGGGCGAAACGTTGGCCACCGTACATCAAGCCAATAGCGGTTTGATTCAATTGGATATGCGCAAGGCCCAAAAGGCACGCGACATATTGCGAGACATCCCCATCCTTCGCTTGATCGAGATCTGTAAGAAAGCGGCTGACTTGTACTTGAACGAGGAACTGCCTCTGGGCAACGGATCTCAGTCGCCTGCCGCCTTCTGCACGATGCAATCCGCCACAACCGGTCTACCCGAACACATGTGTGCGTCGAACATGAAAAAGAACCACTTTGTTCTGACCCACATGGCCGACGTCCTTGATGCACTGACCCGCGGGCTACCCTTAGAGATTCTGACCAATGGCTACGGATTAGAAGAACGCAACGTGATGGTCAGCTATCAGGCAAATTCTCCGGTGCTCGCGCTGGTTCTTCCATCCAACTCACCGGGGGTGCACACGCTGTGGATGCCCGCAATTCCGTTGCAGCTTGGCTTGGTATTGAAGCCCGGCCCGCAAGAGCCTTGGACTCCGTACCGCATATACGAAGCATTCGCCCAGGCCGGGGTACCCCGCGAAGTGTTCTCGATTTATCCGGGCGGAGCTGAAATTGGTGTGGCCGTGGTGGAATCTTACGATCGCGTGAAGATCTTTGGTGGGAAGCCGACGGTTGAGCGGTATTTCGAAAATCCCAAAGTCCAGGTGCACGGACCTGGCTTCAGCAAAACCCTGTTTGGCGATGACAAGATCGATCAATGGGAGAAATACATTGACTTGATGGTAGACAGTGTGCTGGTCAACAGCGGCCGAAGTTGCATCAACTGTTCCAGCATCTGGGCTTCGCGGCACGGCCAAAATATTGCGGAAGCTCTTGCGGAGCGACTGGGTCCAATCGAGCCGCTACCGATGACCAAGCGGAATGCGACTTTGGCTGCTTTCACGTTACCCGGAGTCGCTGAAGCAATGAACAACGAAATCGACGAAGGCTGCAAGGAGAAAGGCGTCACAGAGGTCAGCGAAAAATACCGCAACGGACTGCGTCTGGTGCGGCACGAACGCTGTGACTATCTGCGACCGACCGTGTTGCACTGCACCGATCCGGGACTGGCGATGGCCAATACGGAATATATGTTCCCGTTCGTATCGGTTGTCGATTGCCCGCAGGAAAAGATGATCTGCTCAATCAAAGAAACGCTGGTGTGTAGTGCCATCACAAAGAACGAGACATTTTCGCACCAGCTCATGGATGCAACGAACATCGACCGGCTGAACATTGGCGAGATCAAAACGGTTGCCCTAAACTGGCTGCAGCCCCACGAAGGCAACCTCGTCGATTTCTTATTCCGTGCCCGAGCATTCCAGAACAGTCCGCCGCCTGCGCATTGATTCGATAAGCAATCGGTTCCACTATATCTAATTAGCCGCGACATCCTCACCAACATTTCAAGATAAAGCGGCGATGATACGTCGGATTGGGGACCTCTCGTGAGCATTGAGACTCGACACGTAGCACAATAGAATCGCTCGATCCAACAGTTCTCTTTATCTGTGTTATCTGTTCGTACAGATTTAGGTCTGAACGACACTTCTGAATTCCACCAAAACATCTGCTAGTATGCATAAGGAGACCTAATCGTGACTGCTGTTAGAGTCGGTATTAATGGTTTTGGCCGAATCGGTCGGATCACATTCCGGGCGCTGGCAACCCGGCCAAAAGAATTTGACGTTGTGGCGATCAACGACCTGGGCGATCCCAAAGCTTTGGCATTGTTGTTGAAATACGACAGTGTTCAAGGCCGATTTCCTGGTGAGGTTGTCAGTGATGGCGATCGCTTGATCGTTAACGGCAAGAAGATTCAAATCTGTGCCGAACGCGATCCACGGAAGCTCCCCTGGAAGGAACACTCAATCGATGTGGCCTTGGAATCGACAGGCTTCTTCACGAAACGTGCGTCCGACGAAAAACCCGGTTACGACAGCCACATTGCCGCAGGAGCCCGCAAGGTCGTGCTTTCCGCGCCCGCAAAGGATCAGCCCGACCTAACGGTAGTTTGCGGCGTCAATGACAATAAACTTTCTCCCGAACACACGTGTGTCTCGAACGCCAGTTGCACGACGAACTGTCTGGCGCCAATGGTCAAGGTGTTGCACGACAGGTTCAGCGTCAAGAATGGCTTGATGACGACAGTGCATGCTTACACGAATGATCAACGGGTTGCGGACCAATTACACTCAGATCCGCTTCGGGCGCGTGCTGCGGCAGTAAACATTATCCCGACATCAACTGGTGCCGCGAAAGCTGTCGGTTTGGTCCTCCCTGAACTAGACGGCAAATTAACCGGTATGTCCCTGCGTGTCCCTGTGCCTGTTGGAAGCATCACGGATCTAGTCGCAACACTGGGCTACGATGCATCGGTAGACGAAATCAACTTGGCCATGAAGACGGCTGCTGATGGCCCGCTGTTCGGAATCCTGGAATACACCGACGAGCCGATCGTCTCCAGCGACGTCATCGGAAACACACACAGTTGCATCTTCGATTCAAGTTGGACGACTCAGATCGGCGGAAACATGGTCAAAGTGTTAGGATGGTACGATAACGAATACGGCTACTCTAATCGAACGGCCGACCTCATCGCCCGCATCGCGACACTTTGACGACTGGTGATGCTTGCTGCAACGAACGCGCATTAGGGAGCCTTTCGAACGCGGCGCCACAAGTGATTACCTGATAGGGAAATAGAGTTCGGTTAAAGGAAGACGGTCTGGTTCAATCGACATTCGACTGGACTCGCGTTATACAACCCGTCACAATGATCGGCTCCATTTGTACATTTCACAGGAAATCTGAGTAGTTCGCTTTCGCAATCCGGAATGAATCGGTTTTAAACGATTCTGCTCCGATATCTTTCCTCTATACTGACATCGCAGATAGCACCTCGATGAGTCGACAGACTGTCCTGGAAGAACTGACTCGTCACAATTCTCTAATCGCACCGTCGATGTTGAAGTGTGATTTTGGCAATCTGCACCGCGAAGTCGCGTTGCTCGAAACGGCAGGTGTGCAAATGTTGCACCTGGACGTCATGGACGGAAACTTCGTCCCAAATCTATCGTACGGGCCGATGGTGATCGAACGGCTGCGGCAATTGACGGATGTGCCCTTCGACGCGCACCTGATGATCTCTCACCCCGAGCGATATCTCGATAGCTACCTACAGGCAGGCTGTGACTGCATCACGTTTCATTTCGAAGCGGTCGCCAATCGGTCCGAACCGATAGATCCGGAAAAATTATTGCGGCGCATTCATGATGCTGATGCCATCGCCGGATTGGCCATCAATCCAAGCACTCCAGTCGACCTCATCGAGCAGTATCTTGGGGAATGTGACTTAGTCCTGATTATGAGCGTCGAACCCGGATTCGGCGGTCAAGTGTTTCTGCCTGAGTCGCTGGACAAACTCCGACGGGTCGCTCAGTTGGTTTCGCCCGACACGCTGGTTTCGATCGATGGCGGAGTAGAACCATCGACTATTGGCTGTGCTGCTGTCGCAGGAGCCAACGTCTTTGTGGTCGGAAGCGCGATTTTTGATGCACCAGATTACGATCTTGCGATCAACAAACTGCGTGAACTTGTTTTAAGCAGTCACGCTCACCCACAATCGCAGGCGACCGTGCATCGCCACATGACCGCAGGACGGTCGCACCACGATCAAATTGTCAAGAATTCGGACGATCGCGCCATCTGACCCTCAGTTCTTGCAATAAAGAGAGCTATTGATTCCATGCCCACTATCGTTTTAGTTCGTCCGGGGTGCACCGATTTCAACGAGCAAAATCGAGTGCAAGGCTCGCTGGATTTGCCCTTGAATCGACGCGGTGAAGACCAGGTACAAGTCATCATTGATGAGTTGAGACAGTTCTCGTTGGACATTATTTACACTGCGCCATGTGAACCGGCCCGCAGCACTGCTCGTGCAATCGGAACCGCGTTGAACATTCCCGTTAAAGAATCCAAAGGTTTAAAAAACCTCGATCAAGGATTGTGGCAGGGACTGCCATTGGAAGAAATTCGTCGCAAGTTCCCGAAAGTTTGCAAACAGTGGCAAGAAGCACCCGAAACGATTTGCCCGCCTGAAGGCGAAACAATATCGCATGCGATCGAGCGAATTAAGAAGGTGCTGCCAAAACTACTGAAACGCAAACCGCCAATCGCAGTTGTAGCTTCCGACCCAGTGGCAAGTCTTGTAAGCTGTGTGATTAAAGGTGGCAAATTGAAGTTTTCGGAACTCGCTTGCCGCTGTCACGAGAATCGCTTGGTCGAGATCATTGAAACAAATGGAAAATTTCCGGCGGACCCTACGCAACCCAACGAAACGGTCAAACAGGTCGCGAGTGCGAAGAGTTCGACCTAGGCCGTTTTCGGGATTGTCTTGAATGACGTATATTATGGACACAGCGATCCTGCCGCCGACGGACTGTTTGAGGACTGAGGAGATGCCCTGGTGAGTTCGATCCAAAAGCCTGACCTGAAATCGTGGATTGGTCACGTGAAACGAAAAAAACGGGGAGTTCCGGAAGGCTTGTGGATCAGGTGTAACGGATGCAAATCCACGGTTTTCCGCAAGGACGTCGAGAACAACCTGGGCGTCTGTCCAGAGCCTAACTGCGATCATCATTTTTACGTCACCGCCACGACGCGAATCCAGCAACTGCTGGACGACGACAGTTTCGAAGAGTGGTTTGCTGATTTGCATTCTTGTGATCCATTGGAGTTTATGGACAAGAAATCATACAAACAGAGACTCATCGATGAGCAGCAAAAGACCGGGCTCAGAGAAGCTTGTGTGGTCGGTCGCGGCTACATGCGCGGTCGTCCGTTGGTGTTCGGGTTGACTGACGCCGCATTCATCATGGGGAGCATGGGATCAGCGGTCGGTGAGAAACTGACACGTGCCATTGAAAACGCGACGAAAATGAAGCTGCCACTCGTCATCGTCAGTGGATCGGGTGGCGGGGCTCGCATGCATGAAGGCATACTGTCGCTGATGCAAATGGGTAAAGTCTCAGCCGCGCTGGCTCGGTATCACAACGGCGGCGGCCTATTTATTTCGGTACTCACGAATCCGACCATGGGCGGTGTTGCGGCCAGCTTTGCCTCACTAGGCGATGTCATTTTCGCTGAACCAAAAGCACTCGTCGGATTCGCCGGCCCGCGCGTCGTACAGGCCACCGTCTCTATGAAACTACCCAAGGGATTCCAAACGAGCGAGTTCCTGTTGAAAAACGGTTTTGTCGATCGCATTGTCGACCGTCACGAACTGCGGACTGAAATCGCTCGAGTCATCGATTATTGCGGTCAATGATCGGCTTGGATTTCGTCACTATTTCTCGTGCAGTGGTCAGCCGGTCCAAATTGGTCCAGCCTTGTTTCATTAAACCTACCATGGCGGCACGATGAACACGACTTATAGACGCTTTGCTGCCAACTTCACGCGACGAATTGCGAAAAATTTCCTGACGACACTATTCCAACGCAAACCGAAGGTCGAAAAAGTTGACCTCACGCGACGGTTTGACCTGATCAGCCAGGTCGGTCAAGGAAGCATGTCGAATGTCTGGCGTGCCATAGACACCATGACCGGAAGACCCGCAGCCGTAAAAATACTTGACATGCCGAAAACTCGGCAACTGGAATCGCGTTTCATTGGCCGGAACAAACCCAGTGAAGGTTTCATCGCGGTTCAATTGAATCATCCACATATCGTCCGGACCTATGAATACGGCATTACGACCAACAACGAACAGTTTCTGGTGATGGATTTCATTGACGGTGTTGGACTGAGCTATCTGGTGGACGTTCAAAACAAGGTAATGAAACAAAACTGTCTGCAGTTCATCATCCAATTGGGTGAAGCAATCGAATATTTCCACAAGGAGAACTGGATCCACAGGGATATTTGTCCGCGGAACGTGTTGATCGACCTGGACAACCAAATCAAACTGATTGATTTTGGTCTGGTTGTTCCCAACGTCGCCGACTTTCATAAGCCAGGGAACCGCACGGGAACAGTCAACTATATGGCTCCCGAATTGATTAAGCGCCTGAAGACTGATCAGCGGATCGACATTTTCTCGTACGCCGTCACGTGCTACGAAATGTACACCAGAGATCTACCGTGGGACGCGGCCGAATCGATCGACATGTTGTTGCAACGGATCAACAAACGTCCCACCGACATTCGCGAATTGGCAGCTGACATTGATGGCAAAGTGGCTGAGACAATCATGCGGGGATTGAAGACTCATCCCTCAGATCGTTGGTCTTCAGTGACTAAGATGCTCAGGAATTTCCGCAACGCGTTGAATCGGCTTCGTCCCCCTAAGACGGACGAGAAGGACACAACCCAACGGCAACACTGATGGATCAGTCCCGCCAGACGTGGTGCACGGACATTGGCTTGTCAATCAGCCGGCTTGTACTGCAGACGCCGGCTTATATTCCTCAAACGGAATATCAAACGTATCGGCCACCGCCTGGTTAGTCACTTTGCCATCGAACATGTTGACTGCATTGGCCAATCCCGGATCGCAAACGCTTGCACTATGAATGCCATGGGTGGCAATCTTCAACACATAGGGAAACGTCACGTTACACAACGCGTAGGTGCTCGTGCGGCCGACGGCCCCCGGCATGTTGGTCACGCAGTAATGTACGATGTCATCGACGATATAGGTTGGGTCGGAATGCGTTGTCGGCCGTGATGTTTCGATGCAACCCCCTTGATCGACGGCCACGTCGATAATCACGGCACCTGGATTCATGAACATCAATTCCTCGCGACTGACTAAAATTGGCGCCCGAGCGCCTTCGATCAGAACAGCACCGATTAACAGATCCGCCATCCGCAATTGATCACGAATCGTGTGCCGATCGCTGAACATCGTGTTGACGTTGGCCGGCATAATGTCTTCCAGGTATCGCAGCTGGTCGACGTTGGTGTCCAGGATGACGACGTCGGCCTGAAAACCGGCGGCGATTCGCGCGGCGTTCTTGCCGACCACTCCACCGCCAAGAATCACAATGTGCGCCGGTGAAACTCCGGGCACTCCGCCCAACAGGATCCCGCGCCCCTCTTGTGGACGCTCCAGAAACTTCGCGCCTTCTTGAATACTCATCCGTCCAGCCACTTCGCTCATTGGAGTCAAGCAAGGCAAATCACCCTTCTGGCCGCGCAAGGTTTCATACGCAACGGCCGTAATTGCAGTGTCCAGAATGCCGCGGGTCAACTCCTCGTCAGCCGCGAAATGAAAGTAGGTGAAGACCACCTGACCGTGCTTCAATTTTGAAAGCTCTGACCTCTGCGGCTCCTTCACTTTGATGACCAGTTCGGCTTCATCGTAAATCTTGTCCGAGCATTCGACAATTTCCGCCCCATTGTCAGCGTACAACTCATCGGGAATGCCGCTGCCCAACCCGGCTCCTCGCTCGACCAAAAGACGGTGTCCGGCCCGAGTCAACTCTTCCGCACCGACGGGCAACAAGGCTACTCGATATTCGTCTTGCTTGATCTCTCGCGGCACGCCCACAATCATAGCCTGACTCCGTTAACGATCTGTTGCCGAAACGCTTTGCAACCTAGATTCCAGCAGAGCATTGGCGTTCGTGCAAAACAACATCATCCAAGCGACAATAGCAATACTACTAACTGTGACAGGATCACACATGCCACCGGGCTTTCAAGACATCGAACGAGCAGCAGCCACGCAACTGATTCGCCTCGCACTGGACGAAGATCTGCAGGATGAAGGCGACCGGACTTGTCAAGCGCTTATTGGTGAAAACGAATCCGGTGAGGTTCAAGTTGTGGCGAGACAAACCGGCGTACTGGCTGGAATGCCGGCAGCGCAGATCGTCTTCGACATCCTCGACCCCTTGGTTCGCTGCAACGTCCTGTTGCGCGACGGTTCGGCTGTGAAACCAGGATCGGTAATCGGAATCCTGTGCGGTCCACTCCGATCATTGCTGACTGGCGAACGAACGGCGTTGAATTGTTTGACTCACCTAAGCGGAGTGGCCACGTTGACACGAAAGTTTGTCGCTGCCGTATCTTCTACCAAGTCAAAAATACTGGACACACGTAAAACACTTCCTGGTTGGCGCGTCTTGGAAAAATACGCGGTCCGCGTTGGAGGCGGCACTAACCACCGCATGGGCCTTTATGATGCAGTCCTGATCAAGGACAACCATCTGGCCGCTTGGAGCGAATCAAGAACCAATGCCAACCTTGCCGACGCCATTCGCCACGCGCGCGATCGTGTGTCGGCCGGAATGCAGATCGCAGTCGAAGTGGACTCACTTGATCAACTAACCGACTGCCTGGAAGGCCGGCCAGACATCGTACTACTAGACAACATGGACGGCCAACACCTGAGCAAAGCCGTTGCGCTACGCAACCGCCTTGCGCCTGATGTTTTACTAGAAGCATCCGGATGCATCACGCTCCACAATGTCGCCAAGATTGCCGGCACTGGTGTCGAACGAATCAGCGTGGGCGCACTGACTCATTCAGCCGTCGCTTTGGATATGGCATTCGATAGGAAGTGAGACTGCGGAAAAGGTGACTGGCACTTTCCGAATACCGTCGTCAGGTAGCGGCAAGCCACAGTAAGACAAAAGGGACTCACTCAGAGCGAGTCCCTTGCCGTTGCTTCATCATTTCGGACGGGTTTCAAAAAAAACCATTCCATCTACCGTGCGACGCGCGATCGAGTACGACTTCGTGAACGCACTGATTGCTCGGCTGCTGAATCCGATTTGCTGTCTTGTTCTTTCACTTTAGCCTGAAGCTCAGCCACCAACTGTTGCGCGCGGAAAATCTGAGCGACCGAGAAGTAGGGCGTCGGGCGTCGACCGCCCAAGTGCTTGATCCGCTTCGCTGCCAATTGTTGCCAACTCATTCCGTTCGCCAAATGCCAAGCCGCTGCCTGGGCCACCTGAGAATCGGTTCGGTTTACCGATGTCAAGAGCGCCCGCATTACGGGATCCTTGACTTTTTCTTCCATTTTAACCAGTCGGTAAGTCATTCGTGATGTTGGCTCTTTCTTGCCATGTTCAAGGCAAATGCCTTTATATTTCAACAGAACAACTTTCTCGGGTGGGATGGAGAAGAAACCGCCTCCGCCCATTCCTCCGCCCATTCCTCCGCCCATTCCTCCGCCCATTCCCCCCATACCCATGCCGCCCATGCCCATGCCGCCCATCATTCCGCCGCCCATCTGTGATCGACTTCCCCCGCCGCCGGAGCTGCCACCTCCTAAGCCGAGACCTCCGAAATCGTCATCGAGCTGCTTCAACACCTGAACAGCAACGACCGCCTGGGGTAACTGCACGGTCAGCGGCTGCTTCGTTTTATTCTCAATCAGAACATTTCCTTGTTTGGAATTTTTCAAGATCACTTTGGCATCAAGTGATCCTTGCTGCAAGCCGTCAAACAACTCGACTTTCTCGGCATTCGGATCGAATTTTGGTTTCGTAATCGGTCGCTTGCTTCTACTTTTTCGAGCAGCGTCCAGTCCCGACACAAAAACGCAGAAGACCAAACAACTGACAATAGCGGAAGTACGCAATATCATGATCACAGTCCTTAATCTAGGAGTCTGCCCCTCGCCCGCCAGTAGGCTGACCCAATCTCGTCACGAAACTGATCACAGAAGATCCGACGAAATCGATCGACAAAGCACCCTCCCAGCCCGAAAAATTACGCTTTTAGACGTTCACAGTACTCTAGGTTCATGTATTTTATTCGGTCGCAAAGGCTGAAATCAACAACATTCCAGAAAACCTTCGATTTTGATCACTGCACCACAAGTTCCG
>CAUZSN010000044.1:0-20547 GCA_963582345.1 Planctomycetota bacterium | reverse complement strand
CAATTGGTTGCCAATGACGAAAATGAATTCGGTACCCGTCGGACGCGTCAAATTGTTTGATTTTGGACTCGATCACGCGACTTACTCAGTCATTGTCTCCAGAACGCGAGCGAAGGCACCGTAGGTACCAAAATTGAATAGGACAAAACGTACCGTGTCCGGCTGCCCGTGTTCGATCAGAAAATCTCGCACGACGTCCAGCGACGCCTCGGCCGCTAAATCGACCGGATAGCTGTATACTCCCGTGCTGATTGCAGGAAAGGCGATTGTAGTGCAGTCATGTTGGACCGCCAACTCGAGGCTGCGGTGGTAGGCAGATTTCAGTGAATCAGATTCACCCGATTGCCCACCTCTCCAAACAGGACCGACCGCGTGAAAGACGTATTGTGCATTCAGATCGCCGGCACCGGTGGCAACCGCACTTCCCGTCGGACAGCCTTCGGGGTAAAGCTGGCGAGTTTCCTGCATCAACGTCGGCCCACCAACTCGATGAATGGCGCCATCCACGCCGCCACCGCCGGCCAACGACGAATTCGCCGCATTCGCAATGGCATCGACTTCCTGTTGGGTGATGTCTCCCTGAACCAACTCGAGTCGACACTTTCCGAATTGCACAACCATTTGATTGTCTCCAAACGCCGCAGGCTTCGAGCCTGCCAAACAAAAATCCGGTCACGATATCGACCCTCTCTGGGCTGTTTGTGAAGAATTCACGCCAGCAGAGACATTTCGACTGCGAGTCATCATGATCCGCTGATGGCGATGAAATCAAGTCTCCGTACAAGATCCACAGCACACCAGGTCCTGCGATTGCATAATTCATCTCTCGCACAAATAATTACCCCGTACTCATTGCTGGGCATGTAATTATCGACGAACCAATTTCACGCAGCAACAGTTGACACTTCTGTGATCAAAGTTACCCTTTGCATCCCTACATTGGATCGGTCCGGAGCGGAAAAGCAGTTGACGCTGCTCGCATGCGGATTGCCTCGCGATGAGTTCAACGTGCAAGTGATCGCATTGACTCGCGGCGGCGCATACGAATCAGTACTTCGGGACAGCGGAATTCCGCAAACAGTCCTGCACAAGCGATTCAAATTTGACCCGCTCGCTCTGTGGAAGCTCAGACGGTTGATTAGCGACCTGCGACCAGACATCTTCCACACGTGGCTGTTCACCGCCAACGCTTATGGACGGCTGGCAACCGGAAAACGGCCGCGATCCACAGTGATCGTCTCAGAACGCTGCGTCGACACTTGGAAGAGCGGTTGGCAGCATTGGTTGGATCGCAAACAGGTTTCGCGCACCACGCGTTTGGTCGCTAATTCCCAAAGCGTCGCGGAGTTCTATCGACAGAAAGGCTTTCCGGCGGATCGAATCATCGTCATCCCAAATGGCGTGGCAATTCCGGATACAAGCGACGTGCAACGCGAGCATGTTCTTGCAAGACTGGACATACCGGCAGACGCGGTCATCATTGGATTTGTCGGTCGACTGGCTCGACAGAAACGAATCGATGATTTGATCTGGGCAATGGAACTTCTAAAGCAATTGAACGAGCGAACATATTTTTTGATCATTGGTGATGGACCCGAATGCGAGCGGCTCATTCGGTTCACGAGGGATATACGCCGCGAGAATTGCATTCGATTCGCTGGACATCGCGACGACGTGCCAGAGCTACTGAAAATCATGGACGTTTTTTGGCTTGCCAGCGATTTCGAGGGCCAGTCGAACAGCGTTATGGAAGCGATGGTGGCAGGCATCCCAGTCGTGGCCAGCGACATTCCACCCAATCGTGAACTCATTATTGACGGCGAGACCGGGTACTTGGTGAAACTCGGTGATCGAGCCGCTTTCGCCCAGGCCACTAACCGATTGCTGGCCGATCGCAGTTTACTTCAACGGATGGGCACAGCTAGCCGACAACGTATGCGAGCTGAATTTAGCGTAGAAAAAATGGTCAACGCTCATGCCGCCTTGTATCGCGAAGTCGTCGCTGGATCGCAAACCGCACTTTCAAGTAAGGGGACCGTTGCAAACTAATACCGTGTCCAATCGAAAACGAGGGGCAGATCGCTTCACCTTAGAATCGTACATGAAGACTTGTTAGGACAATCAGAAAGAATCGTCGACAAATCCGGGGAAGCACAAATATGAAAGTTCTCGTTTCCGGGTCAAGTGGTTTAGTCGGTTCGGCATTGGTTTCTTCGTTCGCGGCTGATGGTCGCCAGATTGTTCGACTTGTGCGTGCAGTGGCGGTCAGCGCCGATGAGATCGAATGGCACCCGACAGAAGGAACGATCGATGCGTCGGCACTGGAAGGTCTAGATGCCGTCGTTCACTTAGCAGGCGAGAACATCGCATCTCGACGGTGGAGCGAACGGCAAAAGGCACGGATTCGCACCAGCCGAGTTCACAGTACACGATTGCTGTGCGACGCGTTGGCTAAACGTAAAATCCCACCTAAGGTCCTCATTTGTGCTTCAGCCATCGGTTATTACGGGGACCGTGGTGATGAAATACTTGATGAAACCAGTACAATGGGAACCAGCTTTCTGAGCGAAATCTGCCGAAACTGGGAAGCTGCAACCGAATCCGCCCGGGCAAAAGGCATTCGCGTCGTCAACTTGCGATTCGGAGTCGTTCTAAGTGCTGCGGGCGGCGCTTTGGCGAAAATGTTACTTCCATTTAAACTTGGGCTGGGCGGCATTGTTGGTAGCGGCCAGCAGTACTGGAGTTGGATCGACCTGAATGACGTCGTGGGCGCTATTGCTCACTCTCTCACGCACGAACAATTGAACGGCCCAGTCAACGCCGTCTCGCCCAATCCCGCCAGTAATCGGGATTTTACAAAGGCGCTGGGCCGCGTACTTCGACGGCCAACCATTGTTCCCATACCGGCTTTCGCGGCTAGGCTTTTACTTGGCGAAATGGCGGACGAATTGCTACTGGCCAGTGCTCGCGTTGTACCCACCGCACTCAAAAATTCCGGTTTCGAGTTCCAATTTCCTAATTTGGAAGATGCGTTGAAGCATGCAGTGGAACGAACGACGAGAATCTGAAGTGGCTACTCCAACGATTCGCTAAGTTGGAAGCGATCTTCAGAATTTATGATCGTCAGCCGGTCACCGTCGAGAGAATACAGCCACTGGGCTAGAGTCTTTGACACTTTCAGTGTCAAGCTGGTAGCACAATGGAACACGGAAAATCGGCCCTTATGTATGACTAACGAGGGCATGCCCAACGTATACAACGGCAAGGGGTCTTGGTACGCTGCAATCAAACGCGCGTCAAACATGGCCAAGTGGTATGGGAAACGAAGGGAGTCGTATCATGGCCAAATTGCATGGCTTGACAGGCAGATACTCGACAATTCTCATCGATCCGCCTTGGCGATTTCACAATCGCACGGGCAAGATGGCCCCGGAACATCGTCGGCTCCATCGGTATCAAACTCTCAGTTTTGACGAAATCGGTGCGCTCCCAATTGGTGATTATGCTGATGACAAAAGTCACCTTTATCTGTGGTGTCCAAATGCTTTATTGCCCGAAGCACTCGATGTCATGACAAAATGGGGCTTCACCTACAAAACCAATATCGTTTGGTATAAAGTCAGAAAAGACGGCGGTCCCGATGGCCGCGGAGTCGGATTCTATTTCCGGAATGTTACAGAATTGGTCTTATTCGGTGTCAGAGGATCAATGAGAACTCTCAATCCTGGTCGGCGACAAACGAATATCATTGTCAGGCGAAAGGAAGAGCACTCGCGAAAACCTATCGACCTGTATGACATTATCGAAGCATGTAGCCCCGGACCGTATCTAGAATTATTCTGTCGCGAACGTCGGAAAACTTGGACTTGCTGGGGCGATGAAGTAGACACGTATCTTGAAAATCGTCCAAACTATCCACCTTATACTGGTGCTAACGTGAACGGTCGTAGCAAGAAAAGCGAATCCACGTCAACAACATAGGGCACCCACCGACTCGGCCACCGTTTGCCTGTAGTATAAGTTTTTCGAAATGAGTGGTGGACATTCACGAGCTTAAGATTTGCAACACTTCATCCTTTAACAATTCATTCACCGACAAACCATTATTCGAATAAATTGTCGGCTGGCCCACGAAATCGACGAAATGACCACCGGCTTCCCGGACGATGGGAAGCAAGGCCGCAGCGTCCCACTCGTTCATTTCGGGATCGACCATTACGTCGGCGCGGCCGGTGGCGACCAGCATATGACCATAGCAGTCGCTCCAACCACGAGTCAGCCCGGCAGCTTGACACAAACGGTCAAATGTGTCGCGCAGACCTAGCGTCTGCCAGCCATTGATCGTCGTCGTGCAAAACAGGGCATCTGACATTTTTGAGACGGATGAAACCTTCGCCTGTTTGGGATCAGCGTCGCCAACTTGCCACCACGCGCCTTGACCTTCGGACGCATAGACGACTTCATCTAGGGCAGGGAAACGGCAAATTCCAACAACGACTCGATCTTGAAATTCCAGCCCGATCAGCGTGCCGAATAGTGGAACGCCGTGGATGAACGACTTCGTTCCGTCAACCGGATCTAACAGCCAACGGAAGCCGTTTGAGCTTTCTGTCTCGCCGAATTCTTCACCCAGGATTCCGTCGTTCGGATAGGTTTTCGCGATCTGCGTGCGCAGCAATTCTTCGGCGCCTCGGTCGGCCGCCGTCACTGGTGAACGATCTCGTTTCAGATCCACGATCAGGTCCGACGCCTGATAGTACTTCAGGATTAATTCGCTGACGTCTCGCGAGGCAGCGACGGCGAAATGCATACGCTGCTGCAATTCATTCGGCTCAACAATCATGACGGTTTCAAACCCACCCTTTGATCGAAAACGTTATTGTCTAGGCAGTGGCGGGATAGTACTCGCCTGCATAAGAACTCCGCAGATGTTCAGCAGTTCAGCTCCAATAATGTTACCATTTTCGAGCAAGACATGCCCTTATAAGTACCGTAAACGACGAAGTTGAAACACTGATTGGCGGATCATAGAACTTCGGAAGCCCAACTTTGACCGCCACTGTTACCAAACTTCGCCGACCACGGCACATTCCAAACCATCGGCCTAGTCACCGACGTAGAATTATTCTTTCGAGCCCTGGTGAACAAATTAAAGGCGAGCGTTCCGGAAAGCGAAGGCCGTTAGGCTCCGATTTGAATTGGCAGGATCGGATCGTTAATCGGAATGATGTAAGACTTGCGTAGTTAAAGCACTGGCATGTCTTTCACTAACTTTTCTGGTTCTTATTGCACGTTGGCTGCGCCAATTTAAAAGCACTGGGCACCCCAAGACGGTCGGTCCCAATGCGCCAGAATTAGCCTGGTGCTAACCACGCTCTAACAACGGGACGAATTTGCGCTTTGCAGGTCCTGTATAGCGTGATCGAGGCCAGATCAAGCGGTTGTCCTCGGACTGCTCGATCACGTGTGCTGCCCAGCCGACAACCCGACTGACAACAAAGAGCGGCGTGTACATTTCGACTTCCAAGCCCAGGTAGTGGTACAGCCGGGCACTGGGCCAATCTAAGTTTGGCAGCAGGCCCTTTTCTTGTCGAATAATTCGCTCAATCGTGCCCGCGATCTCTTCCAAGTCGGTTTGCCCATCCTGTTCAGCCAATTGAGAACAGTAATCTTTTAGTATCGCCGCGCGAGAATCGCCCACTTTATACACTCGGTGTCCGAAACCCATAATTCGGCGTTTTTTCTCCAAAGCGTCTCGGACCCATCGTTCGGCATTGTCCGGCGCCCCGACTTCTTTCAACAAATCCATCACTCGTTCGTTCGCGCCGCTATGCACCGGCCCTTTCAACGCACCCACGGCAGCAACGACGGCGGAGTATAAATCAGAACGAGTCGATGTTACGACACGAGCTGTAAACGTCGAGGCATTAAATTCATGCTCGGCATACAGGATCAGCAAGACATCCATCGCATGCTCCTGCAACGGCGACGGCTCCTGTCCGGTGATCAGATTCAGCAGATTCGCCGAATAGCTCAACTCCGAATTCGGTTCGAGTAGAGGCAAACCGTACAAATAGCGGTGCCGTGCCGCTATCAGTACAGGAGTCCAAGCAAGCAGCCGCAATGTTTTAGCAATGTTAGCTGACGACGAATCGTCCGCTACCTGAGGATCGAAGTGACCCGCTGCACTGATGGCGGTCCGTAACACATCCATCGGTGAGACGTGAATCGGGACCTCTTTCATGAAACTTAGGATTGCCGCCGGAACTTTGGCCGAATCGACCAAAACGGCTCGGAAATCAGCGAGTTGCTCCTGACTGGGTAGCTCGCCGTTCAGCAACAAATATGCCACTTCAATAAAGGTTGTGTCACGAGCCAAATCCTCAATCGCGTAGCCGCGATATTGCAAACCGCCTTCGATCGTCGCGATTGCTGTCTCGCCGACAATAACGCCTTCCAAACTTGGAAAACAGTATTGATCGGTCATGGGATAAATGTCTGTTCGAGCCGAAACGATGAAACAACGTTCCTGCGACTTAACTTTGGCCCTTAGTCGGAAAATCCGCAAACACCGGCTATTTCAGTAGCAGTGTGACCGTCAGGTTGTCAATGGAGAACGTCAGCCCCAGACGACCGAAAATTTCTTCCAGAAGTTTTTCGGCGGAGGCGTTCCTCAATTCGATGCTAATTTTTTTGTCGAGGTCAATGCCCGCCGAGGCAAGTGCGTTGTGATCAAATGTGAAGACCATGCCGCTTTTCTTTTCCAACTCTCTCATAATCGCACGGATGGGAACATTGCGGGTCCGATACGTGAAGGTGCGACGGTGAAGAGGGGTCGGGCCGGCTGATCCGACCGATTTCTTGCGTTTTTCGCGGGGACGAAGTAGATCGGACAGTATTTCATGTTGCTCGACAGTTCCGCGCACGACGACGACGCCGCCTTTCGGTTCGGCCTGCAAACCGCGAATCGCAGCCGTCCATTTTCGAACGGCCGCAACGGATGTTGTGCCGCGCGGAACATATTTTTTTTCGATGGCTATCTTGGCGGGAATGGGAACCACTCGGATTCCGCGCATGCGTTTCGTCCAGGTAAACGTCCGATCAAACTGAATTAATACCAACGACAGTGCTTCTATCGCATTAACTTTGGGAAGTGTTGCCCCAGCCCACAAATCGTGTGGAATGAGGTCCAGTCCGTGAATCTCGAGTTTGTAAGTTTTGGCGATTCGACGCAACAACTCACTTGGTTGATCCAGATCGTTCCAGTGAAACATTTGACGGTTTACCAAATTAAAATAGCGTCTTTTCGACAATGTCGAAGACTCCTTGAATAATTCAATGGACTGCAATTCTACCAACGTGCGCAGTCTCGCCGCCCTCGCCGGCGGCGCAACATACAACGTGTTCCCCACGACACTAACAGCGGCTGACGATTGGGTGGCGATGTGTTCAATGGCTGCGAGCAAGCTAAGATTGGCAATATCTATTTCCAATTCCGGAGTCGGATCAATTCGCCGATCAAGCAAGATTGCCACTTTCCGTTGATCACTGATCCGACGGAATATACTTCGCAAAGAAACATTACTCCATGACGCAGACATTGATCGATCCAATTCCGCTCTGAACTTAGCTCCGAATTCGAGTTTGGGAACCGGCCGGTTTAAAACCACATCTGCCACCGAGAACGATTTTGAAAGGCAGCACGTTGCCGTCATACAGACCAACAGCCTCGCAGCAAGCCGCACGAAGTACGATCTCGAAATTTCTAATCGCAAGTCTGACATCAAATGGCGATTCGTTCAGGCGGCACCTTAAGCCAACATTTCAACCGGAGCTTCTTCACAAGATCTGAAATTCTACCCTAGTGAGTGAATCAGTCCGATGCTACCATGGATTTATCATGGTTGCCACGTCTCTTAAGTTCACAGTGAATCAGGCAGAGAGTGGCCTGAGACTATGCTGAAATCGCAAGCCGTTGGCATCGACCTAGGCACGATGTACTCGTGCCTAGCTTATCTGAACGAGCATGGCACACCTGTCACGCTGGCAAACCAGGAAGGAGAATTGTCAACGCCTTCGGTCGTGTTGTTCGACGGCAATGAAGTCGTCGTGGGAACCGAAGCGTTGCGCAACGCAGTCGTCAAGCCCGGCCGGGTCATCAAGAATTCGAAACGATTTATTGGTGACCTGAAGCACCGTTGGCCAATTGACGGCAAGATGTATTCGCCGGTCATCATCGCGGCATTGATCCTAAAGAAACTACTGAACGCGGCCAGGGAACAAATTGGTCCCATCGAGCAAGCGGTGATTACCGTACCCGCTCAGTTTAGCGAAATCCATCGCCAAGCCACTGTAGAGGCGGGACTAAAGGCCGGATTAAAACATGTGGACATTATCAACGAACCGGTGGCCGCAGCTCTGTGCTACGTGCTCGGCACTGAAGGCCTGTGGTTCACCGAATTGGCTGACGAACAGCGGATCCTGGTTTACGATTTGGGCGGTGGGACATTCGATCTTTCGCTGGTGCGCTACGAGAAAAACCAAATCAGCGTTGTAGCCAGCAGTGGCGATTTGAAACTAGGCGGCATCGATTGGAACCAAGCTTTGGAAACGGCCATTGCCAATCGATTTATCGAAGAATACGGCAAAGATCCGCGGAACGACCCCGAAAGTCGACAGTATTTGGCGATCGAAGTCGAGAATGTTAAACGAAGCCTGACAGTCCGACCCCGGGCCGCCTTGAGCTGTCAGCATGCCGGATTCCGGCACACGTATCAGGTCGAGCAGAAACAGTTTGAAAAGCTGACAACTCCTCTGGTAAACCGTACGACCGACATTACCCAGCACATGCTGGAATCAAATCACATGGCCTGGGCCCATGTGGACGTCATTCTGACAACCGGCGGGGCCTCGCGAATGCCCATGATTCGCAGCGCTTTGAAGAAAGTGGGTGGACGCACGTTGAACACGTCCCTTTCTCCCGATCAGTCGATCGCTCACGGCGCGACGTACTACGCAGGAATGCTGTTGACCAACAGCGAGTACGCAAAGTCAATCCTAAATAAAGAGGCAACGCGCCGACTGTCCAAGATTCGCTCTCGTTCAGTCAACGCCCGGGCACTGGGAATCCTGGTCCGTGATACCCAGTTACATAAACGGGTGCCTCACTACTTGATTCCCGGCAACACGCCTTTACCCGCGTCGATCACTCAGACGTTCGGAACCGTTGCGCAGAATCAGAAGCGAGTCCACCTGCACATCGTGGAAAGTGGAACTGAATCCGAAGCCAAGGAATCGTATGTCAAATTGGGAGCCTGTGTTATTGACAACCTTCCGCCCAAACTTCCAGACGGTGCCGAGATTGCCGTTACGATCAGCTACGACGATCAGGCTCGCGTCCAGCTTTCAGCCAAAGACGCAACCAGCGGAAAGAATGCGACAACCGAAATCGTCAGGGAAGAGAACTTGGTTTCGCGACCAGGCGAAGGTCTGGACGACTTCGAGGTCTCTGCGTGGGCCATACCCGACGCCTCGACAACCCGCAGGATCGACCCAACGCCAAAGGCGAGCTTGCCAATGACAGTCAAAAAAAACACTTCAAAGAAGGCTACGGCCCGACCAGCAGCGACCAAAACGACACGAACTCAATCTGATCCGCCGCTGTCAACATCCGTTCCCCCACCACTCGACGATGAAATCCTGGAACTGGACAACTCAAAAGTCTCGAAGCGAAGGAAGGCGGACTCAACAAAAAAAGCAGCTCGCAAAAAACAACCGTCTGGCAAGGCGCCACCTGTTCCACCGTCGCTGGAACAGCACTCACGAAAGACAAAACGTCGTGGCGATAATCTTGACACCGGCGAAGATGAATTCTGGCAGCTTGTAGAATAAACGGTCCAAGCGAACTTTCTACCGCGATTTGTTCGAGATGTCTTTGCGACACCAGGCACCAGCCCAGCGAATGCATTTGACGCCCTGGTAGGCTCTAAATTTGGCATCGGCGATGTTGTCACCTATAGCTGTGACGCCTAGAACTCGGCCGCCGTTGGTGATGAATTGCTCGCCGCGCTTTTTAGTGCCAGCATGAAACACTTGGACGTTATCCAATTTGTCGGCTTCGTGCAGGCCATAAATCGGATGGCCTTTTTTGTACGAACCTGGGTAGCCGTCTGAGGCCATTACAACACACGTTGTTGGACGAGGATCCCAATCGAGAGGTGGGACATTGCCCAATTCTCCGATCGCCGCGGCCATCAAAATTTCAGCGAGGTCAGACTTCAAACGCATTAAGATGGGCTGAGCTTCCGGGTCGCCGAATCGGACGTTGAATTCCAGGACCTTGGGACCTTGGCTGGTAATCATTAATCCTGCATACAGTATGCCGCAAAACGGTCGACCCTCGACGTTCATTGTGTGGATGGTCGGAACCAGAATTTTCTCGATGATGTCGTCCATCGATTCGTTCGTTACCAACGTCGCCGGAGAGCAGGCACCCATACCACCCGTATTCGGCCCTTGATCGCCGTCGTAAGCACACTTGTAATCTTGCGACGTTGCCAATGGAACGATCGTATTTGTCCGTCCGTCAACGATTGCCAGAATGCTGGCCTCTTCACCGTCTAGGAATTCCTCAATGATGACTCGATTTCCGGCATCGCCAAATTCCTGATCAACCATCATCTTATTGATCACTTGTAACGCTTCATCTCTTGTCCCACAAACTGTAACACCTTTGCCGGCAGCCAGACCATCAGCTTTTACGACCAAAGGCTGCTCTTCACGATCCTCAATATATTTCTGGGCGTCTTCGACGTGATTGAAAACGTGAGATTCCGCAGTTGGAACATTCGCCCTTCGCATTAGTTCTTTGGAAAAAACCTTGCTGCCTTCCAATTCGGCCGCTTGGCTCGATGGACCGAAAATTTTTAGATCCGCATTTTCAAACACATCGACGATTCCACCCACCAAAGCAGCTTCCGGGCCAACGACAGTCAAGTCAATTCGTTCGGCCGAAGCAAATTTCCTCAGCCGTTCGATGTCGTTGACGCTGATGTCAACATTCGTCCCCTCGAGTGCCGTTCCGGCATTTCCCGGCGCGCAAAAGATTTGGCTGACTGACGGAGAGCTTGCCAACTTCCAGGTCAGCGCATGTTCACGACCGCCCTGACCGACGACCAACACTTTCATGGCACCGCAGTCCTTAGTACAAAAGGATGTGTTTTTTTGATAACAGACCCTATGACATGAAGTATAGCGACCCCACCAATTCATACGTAGTGATCCTGTTTTCATTTTCCGATCTGTTCTTGATGTATCCGAATCTGAGTTTCTTTCGTCAATCAAGATTGAAATGGGCCGATTTCTGCCTGTATTTTCATCGTTATGCGGCCTATATTCTAATCGTAAAGAAGTCACAGGCGTTCGTTATTTCAGACATGTCACGTGACTTTGAAACTAGGGGTCTTCAACGTGTTTCACAACGTCGCAGTCGTCGGTGCCACTGGTGCAGTCGGCCGGATCATAGTTCAATTACTTGAAGAGCGTGATTTCAGCGCTGACCACTTCAGGTTTTTTGCGTCCGCTCGCAGTGCCAATTCGACGATTTCATTTAAGGGTCAGCAGTACAAGATCGAAGAACTAAAGCACGATGTCTTTCAAGATGTCGATCTGGTCGTCTCCAGCACTCCGGACGACGTCGCAAGCGAGTTCCTTCCCGTTGCGGTGAAATCCGGAGCGACCGTGATTGATGAATCGGGCTATTGGCGGATGAATCCAGACGTAGCTCTGGTTGTCCCTGAAGTCAATCCGGAAGCCGCCTTGAACGCAACAGGAATCATCGCCAGTCCAAACTGTTCAACGACTCAAATGGTCGTCGCTATGAAACCGCTGCACGACGTTTCGCAAATACGCCGCGTCATCGTCAGTACCTACCAGGCGGTCAGCGGCGCAGGACGTCAGGGTATAGCCGATTTGACGGAAGGCACAAAAGCCGATCTGGCCGGAAACGATTACGTCTACCAGGCATTCCAGCATCCAATCGCCTTCAATGCTCTGCCGCAAATCGGCAGCGTCAAGGAAGAGGGCTACACCAGTGAAGAAATGAAAATGGTTTACGAAACGCGAAAAATCTTCAACGACAGTACCATTCAGATTAACGCTACGTGCGTGCGCATTCCCGTAACAAATTGTCATAGCGAAAGCATCACCGTTGAAACTCAGCGACCAATTTCTCCCAAAGAAGCTCGCGAGTTGTTTGAAACGTTTCCAGGAATTGTTGTCATCGATGACACTCCTAACGGCCGATACCCACTGCCATCGGATTGCTCGGGGCGCGACGAGATCTTCATCGGCCGCATCCGCCGCGATTTGTCGCATCCGAACGGACTGAGTTTTTGGTGTGTCAGCGATAATTTACGGAAAGGGGCTGCAACAAATGCGGTTCAAATTGCCGAACTATTGGCCGCTCACCGCTTGGAAAAATCAACAACCAGTTAATCCAAGTAGCGACGTTGCCAAAGATCACTCAAATAGTGGGTGGTGTTGAGTAAATTGAATCAGACACTTTCAATTGACCGACATGAATCTTGTCATGCCTACGGTTCCTAGCTTCCCGAAAACGCGGATCCAGATCGCCGGTATTTCCGTCGAAGATCTAGTACAAGAATTCGGCACGCCGACGTTTGTCTATGATGCCAAGAAGATCATCGAACGCATCAACGACCTACAAGCGTTCGACGTTGTCCGCTATGCCCAGAAAGCAAACTCCAATCTCGCGGTGCTGAATTTGGTGCGCCGGCAGGGAGCGCTTGTCGACACCGTCAGTGCTGGAGAAATTCACCGTGCTCTGAGAGTGGGCTACGAAACCGTGGGAGATCCACCCCCAATTATCTACACGGCTGATATTTTTGACCGTGAATCTTTGAAATTGTGCGTCGAGCGAAACATTCACGTCAATTGTGGCTCGCCAGATATGATCGATCAATTGGGCGAACGGGCGCCAGGCCGCGAGATCACTCTGCGGATCAATCCTGGCTTCGGTCACGGTCACAGCCAAAAAACGAATACGGGCGGCGAGCAATCGAAGCATGGGATTTGGCACGAGCAAGTAAAACAGTGTGTGGCTCGCGCTGAGCAGTGTGGATTGCAGGTCACAGGATTGCATTTACACATCGGCTCCGGAACGGACCTGGTTCATCTGTCGCAGGTTTGCCAAGCAATGGAGCGACTGGGGGACGAAGTTGGCTCGACAATTCGTACCATTAGTGCAGGTGGCGGATTGCCCATTCCGTATCAAGAAGGAGAATCGTACATTGATTTGAGCGTATATTACGAACTTTGGGATGCCGCTCGAAAGCGACTGGAAAATTCGTTCGGCCATCCCGTGCGACTGGAGATTGAACCGGGACGCTACGTCGTCGGAGAAAGCGGTTTTTTGATTACCGAAATTCGCGCCGTCAAACAAATGGGCAGCAATACCTATTATCTAGTCGATGCGGGATTCAACAATCTAGCTCGACCGATCCTTTATGGATCCCATCATCCAATGTCAATCGCTCTGACACCCGCCGACGGCGGGAGTCGCCCGATGCGAAATGTTGTTGTTGGTGGCCCGTTGTGCGAGTCGGGCGACATCTTTACGCAATCTGAAGGAGGTTTCGTCCGCAAACACTCGCTGCCGGAAGCCCGAGTCGGAGAATTCCTGCTGATCGAATGCGTTGGCGCGTACGGATTTGTCATGAGCTCCAACTACAATTCTCAGCCGATGGCCGCTGAGGTTCTGATACACGACGGAAAATCACACTTGGTGCGCCGCCGGCAGACGGCCGACGACATGATACAGGGAGAGTTGCTCGCCCAATTTCGATCAACTGAAGAGAACCTCAAATATTGATCGGTTCCTAGGAGTTTCACTTCAGGATAGTGAGTAATTTGACGCGGCCCAATCTAGGATAGTCAACTGTATTGCGTCTGGCTGACTTGACTTGAACGCTCAGATCTCAGGAATTGATTGCGTACTAACGCCCAGATGGTTTTGGCTATTACAGATCGCGGTGCGGCGTTAAGACGAATCACCAAATTGTTCAACGTTGTCGCGTCCGCTCAATCTGGTCGACCTGTAGCACGTGACGTGTGCGGGTGTAGCGGAGTGGGTTCTTCTTGAATCTTTCGCGAGATTCCGCACTGACGAACAAGAATAATTGATTATCAAAGAAGGCACAAAATTGCGTGCTGCCAGGAACAGCGCAGTCAGAATTCCACATGACGACCGGATCGCAGCCTTGCAGTCTCGGAACGAACTGGGGCGCATCGCCCTCGAATTCTCGCAGCTCGGCAATCGTCGCCATATAATATACGATGCCCTGGTATGTGGCAGCGAGTTGCTTCTTTCCTTTTCTCCATGTCCGCAATTTTGAAAGCGACACCGGGCTGAAGGCATCCAATCCAACCGACAACTTGACTTGATTCGGCCCTTGTAATTGCTTTAATGGAACCGATGCGGATGATGAGTCTTGATCGTTAAGCTTCCGGGTGTTTCCGCCCTGCACAACTGCAACGTCGTGCTCTCTTGGATTCGATTTTTCTGCCGACGAAAACTTGTCGTCCATTGTTACCTTGAACTTTCTTGATTGCGCAAATCTGACTTCGACTCGACCCAACCTAGCCAGGTAACGGCTAGTGTTCTGATATCCCGTTGTACGACTCAAAATACGACCCTCAGGGTCGAGTACCACGTCACTGGGCAGTGACGCAACGCGGAACTTGCGAACCAGTACTGGGTGTCGCTCGCAGTCGATTTTAACGCCGACGAAGCTCGTCTCGAGTTGCTGCAGGATTTTACGTGAATCTAAGACATCTCGTTCCATTCGTCGACAAGGAGCACACCGATTGGCGTAAAAATGAATGACTAACGGCCGCTGAAGCTCTCGAGCTTCAGTCCATGCTTCCGAGAATTCGGTACGCCATAAGGATGGCTGCTTTTTCGTCACACTGGACGCCGGCAGTAGATTCGCCCCATCGAGCACAATCCATACGAAGCTCAAAGCAAAGACAATCCAATCAATTCGCATCGTCATGACCTCAGGCAGACTCGGACAGTGGCAAGGCGATTTATTCGGAAATTCGCATGTCGCCGATCAATCAGACGATCAACACACCTACCACTTCCTATCGGCGATGCGGTCCGCTCCGAATTTCATCGATCGCTTCGTTCCGCACTGGATTGCGAGAAGCCATTCTAGAAGTCACGATCGTAGGGCCGGACGATTTTCTATGACTTACTTAACAGCAACGGTCGGTACAACTTGACCACCGAAGATTCTTAGATCAGGTTCTTGGTTGAATGGAACAACTCAAGCGAGATCGATATCATCAACCGCTTGAAAGAAATGGCCTCATCTTGCAGTCCGTGAAAAGTTTGTTGGACTCAAACGTCTTATGAGACTTCCGTTTTGTGACACCGTCAAATTCGTTTGGCAATTCGGAAAAGACTCGTGCACAATTGGAGCCGTCGCTCCGAGTAGCCGTTTTTTAGCCAAGGCGATTACAAGTCCGATTCGGAATCGTCCCGGCCCGGCCCGCATTTTGGAGGTCGGTCCTGGAACCGGCGCAGTTACGCGGCAAATCGTCCAACTGCTACACCCGGATGACTGGTTCGATCTTGTCGAGATCAATCACGTCTTCGCCAAAATTATCGACCACCGTTTCCAGACAGACCATCATTTTCTCCCGGCGTCCAAACAATCTAAGGTCCACGTCTGTCGACTGCAGGATTTCGAAGCAAACGACAAGTATGACTTTATTATTTCGGGTCTACCGCTTAACAACTTCACTGCGGATCAAGTGAGCGAGATTTTCGAAGCCTATTTGCGACTGCTCGCCCCAGGTGGAGTGCTTTCCTACTTTGAATACATGTTCGTTCGCCCCATGCGAATGTTGGTCTCAGGCCACCAGCATAAAGCCAACCTAAAAGCCCTGGGTAAAATTATAAATATGTACCAAGAACGCTATCGATTTCAGACCAATTGGGTGTTCGTCAACATACCGCCTGCCTGGGTACAGCATCTGCAGAGCGAAACGGTCTCGACTACAACTTCATGCAAATAGCCGTGCCCTACTATGCCGAAACGATCTGTTGGGATTCCGCGTGCCGCTTGGCTCCGTTGATTATTTGCCGCACAATATCCAGGTCCACCTCGCGACTCCAAGCTTCCATTAGTTGCCGGTATATCGGTCCGGGTTGACCATCGGCAATGGGCGTACCGTTGATACGAGTGACGGGCGTTGCGCAGACGGGTGTGGTCGCTGTAAAGGCTTCTTCTGCATTGATCGCGTTGAAGACTTGGAAGTCGCGCTCCTCGAAGGGGATGCCCAATTCCTGTGCCAGTTCCATGACAACCATGCGGCTGATTCCCGGTAGGATGTTATTCAGTGTGGGCGAAACGATCGTTCCTTTTTCGACGATCAGGAAGTTAGCGCCTCCAGTTTCCGTAACGTTGCCGTCCAAGTCCAAAAGTAACGCGCAGGCATTGGGATCGACCAAACGGGCTTCGTGATCTGCCAGATAGTAATGCATCCGACTGCGGTGTTTCATATTTGAATCATAGCACTGCGACGGCACGTGTCGGATGGACGAGGTCACAAGATGCATCCCTGTCTGCATCTTGTCGGCCCATAATTCGAAGGGTATTCGAAACGTGTGGGCACATACAGTTGGACCGATTCGCACGGCATGACCGCTGCTTCCCGCATACGTCGGGTATTCGCCCGGTGTGATGAAGTAGATCAGCCCCAACTCATCCTCGCGATCAATCAGCTGGCTGTTGTGCCCAACCAATTCCCGACCGACGTCCGCCAAACCATCCATCGACATGCCAATTTCGAAGTGGACGTACTTCAACGATCGAGTCAACCGCTCCAGATGATCATCCAGACGAAACAGCTCATGATGGAATGTGCGCAAAAAATCGGTGACGGTGGCACCTAACACAATCCCCGCGTCATAGATTTTCAAATGAGCCTCGGACGCAGGGACTATCTGACCGTTCAAGAATACAACTGGTTCGGACATGTTATTCTCTGGCTGACAGAACGCTCATATGACACGTTCAATGCAACCGGTATCGTATTTCTGCTGAACCAGGCGGGCAAATGACCTGAATATCGATTCAAGGCGCAATTTCAATGTGAACCAAAGTAATGAACAACCGTCACCGAGAGAAATTCTCCTGTAAGCTGCGGAGCATCGCCTGTTCCAAATCAAGGTCTCGTCCCAGAGCGATCCACCCTGAAGGCGCTGATTGGCCGACGACGAGATTCAGATCTCGTTCCAATGGTTTGCTTTCTTGAAAGGTTGCCCCGCCTGGCGACTTAGCAGCCAAACCAGCTAAATCTTCCAGTTCCTTAAATACTTGCACGCCCACCAGGTAACCACCGTTAACTGACGTCAGGTTCACAAACGCGCGGCGGCGAATGGACTGCAATGAACTTTCCAGCCGGTTGTGCATGCTGGCGGAATCGCGATGCCAAGGTTCCAGCAAACCAGCCCCAACTTTGTACTCGGTTTCGATCGCACCATCCAATTTGTTCTCATGCGCAATGGGAAACTGATAGGTGTGGATCATCTCCACCGTGCCCTCCCAAACCGCCTCGCCATTGTTCGCAGGCACAAGTACGGGATTCGACATCGTGTGTTGCCGGCTCGGCGCCACGCAACCGGATGTCGTGCCAAACAAGCATACGACTATTGCAATCCAAAGTAGTAAAATTATGTTTATTTGAAAGACCTTTCGTCCACATGCAAACATTTGCGTCGGCATATAATCGAGCCGTGTTGGACTAATGGTACTTAAGGACTATTTTTTCAGCCTGTCATGACCAAGTACTGAGTAGCGTAGGACCGAATGCCGCAATCGAATGTTCGTAGTGTGGCATGAGTTGGCAATTGCCTCAAGGCCATTCCAGGAAGGCCTTTCGAAGTTTAGTCGGTCGGCTCTTGACCTTGACGACAACCTCGCGAACAGTATCTTCCTGACTGGCAACGACACTGAACCCGCGCGAACGTTTTTAGCGTATCAATCGAGTACGATCAATGATGATTCCAGTCTAAACGCGATCGCCTGAATATCGGATCGCACACGAGCCACATCAACTACATTAGATGTCCGAGAACCAATGTCGCGAACTGACCAACTTTATAATGAACTGATTGTCCATTTGAAGAACACGGCCTTGTTAGACTCGTGTGCCAGTGTGCTGGCTTGGGACGAACAAACGTACCTTCCGCCCGGCGGGGCTGAACATCGGGCCGACCAGTTGGGACTTGTGGCCGGACTAACTCACGAACGAGCTACCTCGCCGCGAATCGGTGAACTGTTGTCAGATTTGGAAAATAACAAAGAACTGGGCGCAGCCGATTCGCCGCAGGCAGTCAACGTACGCGAAGCTCGCCGTAGTTACGACCGCAGTACAAAATTGCCTCGCAAATTGGTCGAGGAACTTTCGCGAACAGCGACGCTTTCGCAGCAAGCCTGGATTGAAGCCAGAAGGCAGGCGGACTTTCAGCAGTTTCTTCCCTGGCTGGAAAAGACCGTCGCCCTGAAACGAGAAGAAGCCGAGGCGATCGGATACGGCACAGGAGTTCCGTACGATGCACTGCTGGACGATTACGAACCCGGAGCAACGGCTGCGCAAATCGATGCGATTTTCTCACCGTTCCGCAAAGAACTGTTAAAACTAGTGGCCGCTGTTGTTGACAGCGGCAAGCAACCAGACATCTCGATCCTGACGCGTCGCTACCCAATTGATGTACAACAAAAATTCAGCACGGATGCAGCCAGGTGCATCGGATTCGACTTCAACAAAGGCCGTCTGGACGAAACCGCTCACCCATTCTGCAGTAGCTTCGGTCCCGGTGACTGCCGTCTGACCACACGATACGACGAACGCTATTTTCCTGGCGCGTTTTTCGGCATCCTACACGAAGCCGGTCACGGACTCTACGAACAGGGGTTAAATGCCGACACCTTTGGAACGCCGATGGGAGAATCAATCTCGCTAGGCATTCACGAGTCGCAGTCACGCATGTGGGAAAACCTTGTCGGACGCAGCAAGGCATTCTGGGACTATCTTTATGGACCGGCTCAACAGGCGTTTCCCGAGGCACTGGCAGACGTTCCCATTGAGGAGTTTTATAGCGCGATTAACGCTGTTCGACCGTCGTTCATCCGTGTCGAGGCGGACGAGGTGACCTACAACCTGCACATCATGCTGAGGTTTGAGTTAGAACAGCCGTTGTTGACCGGAGACTTGAAATCCGCAGACATGCCCGCGGTCTGGAACGAAACGTTCACTCGCTACCTGGGTATCACTCCACCCGATGACGCTCAGGGGTGTTTACAGGACATTCATTGGAGTGGCGGAATGATCGGATACTTTCCGACTTACGCCTTGGGAAACATGTACGCCGCTCAGTTTTTCGAAACGGCACGCCAGGCACTGGGCGACTTAAATGACCAATTCGCTAATGGGAAATTTCAGTCACTCAAAGAATGGCTCAACCAGAATATTCACCACCGAGGCAAACAGTATCGATCCCACCGGTTGGTCGAATTCGTCACTGGCCAGCCACTGTCGCACGAGCCGCTGATGAAGCAGTTACACGAAAAATTCGACGAGTTATACGAGTTGTGAAGTGCGGCTAATCGACTCTACAAGAGTCGCAATATCAAGACTAACTTGCAACATCATCCGATCAACTACGGATCGTGATTCACGTTGTTCACTTCAGATCGAGTCGTCTGAAAATCGTCGGCCGAAGACTGCCTGTTGAAACTCTCCTGCGAGTCGGAGTACGTTGCCTGAATCCGCTGGTCCCGAAACACAAAATGACGGCAAAGCAGATAGTTGAAGATGGTCCCCGCGGCAACTCCGACTACGGCGGCCGCTAGTTTGTGGCAAATAAAAAATGGCTGAAAATTACAGAGTGTGACGCTGGTCGACCAGTTCACAATCGCTCCCATCAGGCAACTGCCAAAATAACCCAAGTATTGCCGCAACAATGTATCGTGGCGCACGTAAGAGAAGGTCAGTAGACGATTTAATGTGAAGTTCCAAGACATGGCCATCCAGATGGCCAATCCGCGTGCAAATGCGACTTCGATCGAAAACATAACCATAAATAGCGTGAAACATAATAAGTCCACTACCACACCGGAGCCGCCAATCATGACGAACTGAAAGAAATATGCCCAGTTGCGACACTGGAAATCGAACAGTCGCTTCAGATGCAACAGATAATTGATTTGTTCCCGAACAGAAAATTTACTTCGGCCGTGCAGTCGATCAGCAAAGTGAATCGGCACTTCGACAACGTTACTGCAGCCACTCTTAACAACCAATTCCAGACCAATCTTGTATCCGATCGGATCGAGCGTTTTTTGCGTCGATTGAAACAGACTGCGCCGCAGCGCAAAGAAACCGGCCATGGGATCCTTCGCTGATGTCAGCGGTCGAGCAAGCCATGTGGCTGCTCGCGAATTCAGCCAGCGC
>CAUZSN010000043.1:0-20823 GCA_963582345.1 Planctomycetota bacterium | reverse complement strand
CCATGTTCCAGGAACCTGAGTTTGGTTCCGGATCGATAATAATTCGACAGGCGTTGTGAATAGACGCTATTGATTCAAAGGACGTGTCCATCTTAAAATCGGCTTACGAGCGGCCTGTACGTCGTTTGGCCGGCTGATTGGTGTGTGGTACGGCGCGTTATGTAGGAACTCGGCATCTTCACGGACGATTTCGTGAATCGCGTCGCCAAATGCATCCAACGTTTCTTTCGACTCGGTCTCGGTCGGCTCGATCATCATAGCTTCCGGGACAACCAGTGGGAAGTAGACCGTCGGCGCGTGAAATCCATAATCCAGTAATCTCTTAGCAATGTCCATGGCCGAAATTCCGCGTTCCTCTTGCAGATTCTGTGCTGACGCAACGAATTCGTGCATGCACAATTCACCGTGTGGCACAGGCAGCACGTCTTTAAGCGTCGCTTTCAAATAGTTAGCGTTCAGAACTGCATTCTCAGAAACATCGCACAAGCCTTTAGCTCCGAGTGTCCGCAAATAACAATAGCCGCGAAGAAGAATTCCCACATTGCAAAGGAAACCTCGGATCCGTCCAATCGATTGCTGGGGAGTTTCCAAATGGTATCGGGTAACCGTTGGCCGTTGCGTTTTCGCAATAACAGGTGCGGGTAAATAGTCGGCCAAGTCCGCGCGTACGGCAATGGGACCCGCCCCCGGTCCGCCCGCCCCATGTGGACCAGTAAATGTCTTGTGAACGTTGAAGTGCATCATGTCGGCGCCAAAATCGCCGGGACGAGTGATGCCCAATATCGCATTTAAATTCGCGCCGTCAACATAGACTAACCCGCCGACATCGTGCATTAATCTGCAGATTTCGGCGATCTCGCATTCGAACAAACCTAAAGTATTTGGATTCGTGATCATAAAAACTGCCGTCTGGCCGTCCAGATGCGACTGCAGTTCGTCTAGATCAACGCGACCTTGTTTATTTCCTTGCAGTTGGACACAGTCAAAGCCGGCGGTGGCAGCGCTTGCAGGATTCGTGCCGTGGGCACTGCTGGGAAACAAAACTTTCGACCGACTTTCTCCACGGTCTCGAAAAAAGGCCGCGGCGACCAACAGAGCTGTCAATTCACCGTGCGCCCCGGCAGCCGGCTGCAATGAGACGGCTGACAGACCAGAGATTTCTGCCAGCATTTCCTGCATCTCATACAGAATCTGAAGTATGCCTTGCAGGTCCTCTTCCACCTGATAAGGATGCAGGTCTGCCAGTCCGGCTAGCGACGCAAGTCGCTCATGACGCTTCGGATTATATTTCATCGTGCAACTGCCGAGCGGGTAGAAGTGCGTGTCGACTGACATGTTTAGAGTCGACAGATTGTCATAGTGGCGCACAATTTCTGGCTCGCTCAATTCCGGCAATTCCAGAGGATCGGACATCAGTTGATCCGGCGGCATTAGCTCGTCGAGTGATCGATTGGGAACGTCGCTGTGTGGAAAGACAGCCCCGCGCCGGCCCGGTTCAGACAGTTCAAACAGTAGCTTCGTCGCCAGTTTATTTCTCATGAAGGCCGCGGTATTCTCGTATCTATATTGATAGTTGGTGTCCACACCGATGCGTCGCCACAATTGTCACAGCCCGAGTACTGATTTGCGCAGAGATCTCACTAAACGATCAATGTCGTCGCGAGTCCGTTTTTCAGTGACTGCAACAAGAACACCCTCCTCAGACGCCTTGCCAAACTGTGTGGCAAATGATTGAAAATGGCGTAACGTCGGCCCTAAATCGAAACCGTCACATCGTGCGTTCCGCAACACCTCGTCAAGCTTTCCATTGCGAATTCGCAAACTAAACTCCTTGAAAAATGGGCGATCAAACATCAATTCGACACCATCAATCGTTGATAATTGCTCGGCTGCGTAATGCGCCTTTCGGCAACATAACTCGGCCACTTCCTTTAAACCGACTTTTCCTAACAGCGCCAGGTACACAGTTGCTCGCAGCGCCAATAGTCCTTGATTCGTACAGATGTTGCTCGTTGCTTTTTCGCGACGAATGTGCTGCTCGCGAGCCTGTAGGTTTAGCACAAAACAGCGTTCCCCGTTCCGGTCAATCGTCTGGCCGATCAGTCTTCCCGGCATCTGCCGCACGAAATTTTGTCGGCACGCAAGAATACCAAGAAACGGTCCGCCATACTGCATTGGAATTCCCAATGGCTGACCTTCCGCGACGGCAATATCCGCTCCAAAATCGCCAGGGCGTTTCAGTAAACCTAAGCTGATTGGATCGAAACTGACGACCGAAAGGGCCCCGTATCGGTGAGCAATATCTGTCAATCGACATGCGTCTTCCAAACAGCCAAAAAAGTTCGGTTGCTGGACGATTAGGCATGCGGTCCGATCGTCAAGTGCCGCTTCGACATTCGCCAGATCAACCGTACCCTCGGGCGTCGACACGACGACGATTTCGCAATCGAGATGGCTGAGGTAGGTCTCGACCACCTCTCGATATTCGGGATGGACTGAGCCCAAGATTACGATCTTCTCACGCCGCTGAGTGGCCCGCATCGCCATCAACGCAGCCTCACTGACGCTCGTCCCTCCTTCGTACAAACTTGCGTTCGAAACATCCATACCGGTCAACTGACAGATGAGCGTTTGATATTCGAAAAATGCCTGCAAACTACCTTGACTGGCTTCTGCCTGATAAGGCGTATACGCCGTGTAAAATTCACCGCGTGAAGCAATCTCATCGACCACCGCAGGAATAAAGTGATCGTAGACGCCGCCGCCTTGCATACAGGCTCGCGACGAACCACCGACATTTCGTCCAGCACATTCACGCAGATGCGCTTCTAACTCTATTTCCGACAACGGCGGCGGCAGATCCAGCGGACGCTTCAAACGAAGTTGCTCAGGCACCTGATTAAAAAGATCACTGATAGAATCGACCCCAATTGTTTGCAACATCGCACGCTGCTGCTTAGCCGTATTGAAAAGATAAGCCACACGTTTCTCCGTAATGAAATCAGACCGAGCGATCAAACCAGCCGTGTTCCAATTGGCAGACTCAGCTAATGCGAGTCTGTTGTGCAGTGCTCCTGGTAAGCAGCAAGATCAAGCAACGCATGCAGTGCTGATGGCTCGGAAATGTTTAGCTTGATCATCCAACCTCGACCATAAGGATCTTCGGACAAGATATCCAATTCGTCCGGAAGCGACTCGTTTACCTCGATAACCTTACCCGCAACTGGTGCACACAGTTCACTGACCGCTTTGACACTTTCAACTTCACCAAATACCTCACCAACACCCAGCATCCGCCCAACGTCCGGCAGATCGATATACACCAGATCGGTTAGTGCTCTTACAGCAAACTCAGTAATCCCGACGGCCGCAACGCCACGATGGGCGTAAATCCACTCGTGCGTGGTTGTATAATTCAACTCTGCAGGATCCATGGACTCAACTCCTCGATTCCACGTTAGCTGTCACGATTGCGAAGATTTCGCAATTCCAGTTCCGCAATCTTTGCGAATCTCCGACCGTGCCGGCCACCTTCAAACTCAGTTTTGAGCCAGATCTCGACCATGCTGCTGATAACTTGGTCTCCGAGCAAATCGCCAGACAGGCAGAGCACGTTGGAATTGTTGTGCAGACGGCTCATCTCAGCCGTCAGGTTATCGTGGCAGGGAGCTGCAAAAACGCCGGGGAATTTGTTCGCTGTAATGCACATCCCAATACCTGTCCCGCAAATCAGAATGCCGCGATCGACTTGTTTTTCAGACACTGCGGTGGCGACCTTGGCCGCGTAATCAGGGTAGTCCACGCTGTCACTGGAATCAGAACCTAGGTCGAGCGCCTGATGGCCCAGATCGCTCAACAGCGCCAAGATATTTCGTTTGACCTCGTATCCACGATGGTCACTGGCAATCGCAATTCTCATGGTACTTATGACGACTTTGTTATCAGATTTTCTTCAAGAATAACCCGGATGTGCTTCTCGATTTGAGCTTCGCATCTTGCGTATTCATCGATACCACCACCAATGGGATCTGCAATGTCCAAACCGTCGTGAGCCAACAACGCGATGCGGTTGGCTGAATCCGGCCAATCGAAGAGTATCGAATCCCGGTGACTTCGTGTCATCGTATAGATGCGATCTGCCTGATCCAGCAATCGACGAGTGAGCGGCTGGCTTTTGTGCCCGCGAATGTCAATTCCTCGTCTGTTCAGCAGCTCGACCGATTCCGAGCTTGCGGGAGATCCACGGACGGCCGCGATTCCCGCTGAAGCAACCATAAAACCTCGATCGATCAGTTCGTCCTCACTACATTCTAACTTCTCCGACAACAATTTGCGAAACAACCCCTCGGCCATCGGACTGCGACAAGTGTTGCCGGTACACACGAAAAGGTACATTTCACTCAGTGACTCGACTGGGACCGCATCGCTGAATTTGACAAGCTGAATTATAGCGACAATCACGACAAGAATCTGCCCGTCTGCAAAACTTGGAATTTGAAAAACTGTCTTCAATCGTCACTGGTTGTTTCAGTGTCAAACGCACGAACGGGACTAATCATTCAACGCAACTTATCTATTTGCTGATTCATTATTAGCCTCTACAAATTTTACAAATGCACAATTTGTCGACAAATCCAAAGCCGATGCTGTCGGTATATTCCCGGTACTCCAGTCTCTGAATGCTGTTATCGTCGGCTCAAGGGAAATTGTTTGTGCTTGCAGTCGAGCGAGCAAGACCAACGTTAGTCGGACTGAAAAAGTTGATTTATACAACTTTTGACGACCGCTTTTTTAATTTTCTGACGTCAGTATTTTACAAAAGTAAATGTTGTTGCTTTCGATTCGCTGAGATTAGTGTCGGCCTAATGACGCATCTTCATTCTACAACGCAATCGCGAAGACGATCTCCGAAGAGACGGTTTCTGACGAATCGTTAAATTTAAGGGAATGACTCGACTAAGCCTTCGGCAATATCGTGATCAGGTGCGTCGTATGTATGATGGTCCGGTCGGTACGGTTTTGGCCCTGGGCAGCCTGAGCTCGCTACATGAGCCGTTGCTGGGACATATGTTACGGTCGAAGAGTTCGACATCGGGAAATTTCGGAATATACTCGACGTCGGCACCGGTCAGATTCTGGGACACCTGCTATAAGGAGACTCGCCCAGGCACCCGTTTAGTTGCCTGCGACCTATCACCCCAAATGCTCCGCCGTGCCAGAAGCCGCATGAACAATGATCGACCCCTGTATGTCGCAGCCGATCTGATGCAGCTTCCATTCGGTGATAATGCATTCGACTGCGTGACGTGTGGTTGGGTGCTGGAACATTGCTGGATCCAAAGCTGGGCTTAAGCGAACTGTGCCGCATCCTAAAACCCAACGGAAGCCTGCTGCTGCTCGCGACGGAAGACACGCTTTCTGGAGCTGTCGACGACGCGTAAAACAACTCGAATCACTTCGCGTACCGAATCGGATTCCAACCCCGCGCCAGATCAACCAACCTATCGAGCGTCTGGTGATTGGATCCGCAGGCTACGATACCAGGCAATCTCAACATGTCAGCTCGGTCGTCAATCCATAACTCTTGAAAGTGGACCGGCTTATCGTTGTGCACCCAATGAGCATCGCCCCCGAAAATTCGAGCGATGTGCAATAACACGGGAAAATCATACACGTTCGGTGTGTGAATCAACGATCCGCCATATTCACCGCGCGACATCAGCGGCAGAATGTTGCCCGGCATTCTGTCTGGCGGAACACCTTCCAAGCCACTGTCGCTCACCATTCGCGCCTTAATCGGATCGTCGTTTTGGAAGCCGATCAGATAGATCTTTTTGGACCCTGGCCATGTTGTAGGATCGACTGGCTTCAAGGTGTCGAGCACTTTGCGCGCTGGCCGACTCGGATCGTCCGGGCCGCACACCACTTGATCGTCGACAGCTTCGACCCACGAGCCATGCTCACCGTCTTCCGGCAAATAGACGAGCGAGTAATGGACGGTGACAACGGATCGCAAGTGCAGCATCACCGCATAAGCGTTGCCGGTCTTGTCACGATACTGCTTAGTTCCGTCAATCGGATCGAGCGCAATCGTGTATTCTCCGTCAGTAGCAAAACGGTCCAGGTCGCCGGTCTCTTCCTCCGCATCGATGCAACATTTGCGAAAATTCGGATCTCGATCCCGAAGTGCCGACACCAGTAGCTCCTGTACGGTCAGATCGGCCAGCGTCAATGCGTCTGTGTATGCGCTGCCCGAAGATTTTCCGGCCAGAGAGATATTGTGCTGACGAAGCTGTCTCGCCACCGCTCCTCCCCAGCGTAACACCTCGGGAAGATGCGTCCCCAAGGCGTCCGTCAGCGACTTCAATTTCATCAAACTCCGCTCCTTATCTGGTTGAATTCACTCGTCACCACAATAATCGGGACGAGCAACTGAGCATAAATCCAAAAACTCCTTATCCCGCAACAGTAGCATGACCGTCAAAAAAGAGGTGTATCTCCTTTAATGCCACTCTTCTATGCTTTTGATCACTAGCATGGCTACATCACAACCTGTCACTCGGTGAAACGCGTGCCAGCCTGGGACGGCGTTGACTTCGATTACGTAGCAGTGTCCTTGGCGATCGTAAAGTAGATCGACGCCAGCAAATCGACTGGCCGTGGCCTTAGTTGCCAACAATGCACATTCTTGTTCAGCGTCTGTCAGTGTGTACGGTTCGGCTATACCTTTCTGGGAAATATTGGTTCGGAAACCATCGGACGAACGACGGCGCATGCCACCAATCACTCGACCATCTAGCACCAAAGCGCGAACGTCGAAGCCTTCATGTTTGATAAATCGCTGCACATACAAGATCGCCTGAATCCGCTCTAATGTCCGAAACGTCCGCAGCGCGAGTTCAGGATCACTGACACGAATGATGCCGCGGCCCTCTGAACCAAATATCGGTTTGACGACAACATCGCCACCAAGTGTTTGGAACGCCTCCATGGCGGACTCAGAGTTCTCGCAGACCACGGTTTCGGGAACAGCCAATCCGGCAGTTTGAAGTCGGACCAATGTCAGATACTTGTCAACAGCACACTCGATCGCTTTCGGCGGGTTAAGCACAATAACACCTGATGCTTCGAGTGACGCCAACGAGTCCATACGAAATACAACCTGCTCTAGCGAACCGGGTGGCATTGTGCGTACGACAACCGCATCGGCAGCTGTCAGGTCTTCGCCTTCGGCAGCAAGTGGCGATGACAATAGGCCGACGCAGGCAATCAAACGATGAAAATCGATTCGGAAAAATTCATGGCCCTGTTTGCACGCAGCTCGGCCCAAATCGTCACAATGCCAACTGCAGGGATTGCCCAAGACGCCAATGCGCACAAACTCATCCTTGCTCAATCAAACGGAATCTTTGCAACCGCGAAAATTTGCACAGGAGACACCAACACTTTTTTTATTGCAGGATGTCTGCTTCATATGTAGCTTCTGCGAAAATCATTATCCGAGACCAAACGATTCTCGCAGGATCTCGGGAGCCGTATTGCCGAACCGGTGTACGTATCCTGAATCCAGGTTGTGGAAATTGATTTGTGCCGGACTAAACAAATGTGGGTCGATCTGGTAAAAGTCGCGTCCGGCGTCCTCGAATATTTCGAGGAATGGCTTACCATAGGCGTCCGAGGCCATGGAAGGCACCAATGGGCCAATTTTGGCCAACGATTGGTCGTCTCCTTGTACCCACAATGTGACGCGGCTGCCATACAGAATCGCGTCATTCGTCCGGCCGATTGCGGTCAAATCATCGGCCACAACGGGAGCAAGCGGAACGATTCCGTAACCACTGCGGACGCGACGGACATCAAATCCCAGCGTGAACAGCTTGTGCAAAGCCGTCTCGACAGAACGGGCGAGCACCTGAAAATTTCCTGACTGACTGGACGTTCGTGCCGCAAACAGAATTGTCTGCTCTGGCGGGACTTTTGTCTTTGCGGCAATAGACTGCATCACCGAATCGTCAGGCAACTCACTAGTTTCCAGAACGCCAACGGTACACTGTGAGGTCTCACGATATTCCAAACGCTCGAAGAGTTCTTCGACGGCTGCAGCTGCTCGCATCGGCCCGGAACCCATGGCGAAGTACGTCTTGACGTTAATCCGCCAACCGGCGTATTGGCTAAATAGACAGGCCTCGACCGGGTGATCAGTACTAACTTGAACGCACGGCCAAGTCAGCCCGTCGATTTCTCCAGGCACAACTGTGATTTCGGCCAAACCCGACAGGCAGACCTTAGCCAGCGCCAATCCGGCAGCGATACCTCCTTCCGCTTGCACTCCGCAGTCGACGATTTGTCCCCCACCAGGTAAGTTATGGCACGTCACTCGCAACTTGTCGGCGCCGTTAATGAATTGGCAAGCTAGTTCGTACGCGTAGACATTTAGACGATCGGTCATTTTCAAATACTGGCCTTTATTTTCTATCCTTGTTCACGAATGGAACAAAACCTTGGCCCAGGCGGCCTAACATCCATGCGAGGCCACGGCGGTATCACCGCAAGGGTGTTGGAAAGAGGACGAATTCGCGTGGATGATCCGGTGGAGTTCGTTCAAGATAGATCCAAAGTCAAGCAGTCGAAAACCTAGAATCGACAGTCGGCTCACTTCGACGTTTCGATCACTCGTGACGAAAGAATTTTAACATCTTCCAGCGGATGATCCTGAGCGTTCGTCGCGACATCACCAATTCGCAGCACCACCTCCAAACTCTCGTCGTCAGCCGTCTTGCCGAAGACCGTGTATTGGTTGTCTAGGTGCGACACTCGGCCCAGACACAAGAAAAACTGGGAGCCTGCCGAGTTTGGATCGTTCGTCCGCGCCATGGAAAGCACTCCAGTTTCGTGTAGTCGGTCGTTGAACTCGGCGTCAATCGTGTAACCCGGACCGCCAGTTCCCGTCCCCTCTGGACAGCCGACTTGTATCATGAAGCCTTCGATCACTCGGTGAAAGATGATACCGTCATAGAATCCGATCTTCGTCAAACCAATGAGATTGCGGCTATGTCCCGGTGCAACATCGGAAAATGTGTTGATCGTAATCCTACCCATTGTCGTTTCGAACTGAACCTGATAGTTGTTCTGGTCAAAGTCAACGTCGGCCAATGCCGCATTGACCTCCGCTCGGCGGTTCGGGGTCATGAAGGTATCCTTCCGAATGAGTGTTCCTAGATATCAATTCTCGGCGTCGGCGAGATCGACCGGAACTGATTTCGCAACGGCTTGACCAGCGGATGTTAGACGTTTGCGGTCCGGAATTCTAGGACACAGATTGAAACAGTCGACCGAAGATTCATCGGATGCGATCAAGATGTTAAATTCGACTGGGTCGCCTGTCGCGTCAACCTGTCAACGAACCCCAAATCCGCCTCCGCCCGGAGTTTCTATCATCAGCACGTCACCGGATTGGACGTCGAGTTCCCCTTTGCCTCCGAGAACCTCAAGTACGTCCGATCCAAATCGCCGTACAGAGTTTCGCCCGCATTGACCTGGTTGTCCTCCTTCCAGGCCAAACGGAGGGTACGGTCCGCGACGTTCGCTTAGAATCGAAACTTTCAACGGTTCCAGAAATTCGAGTTTGCGCATTACTCCGTCACCACCGCAATATCTGCCCATTCCGCCCGACCCGCGACGGACTGAGAATTCCTGAATGCGCACAGGATAGCGACGCTCGATCACCTCGACGTCCGTCAGTCGCGTATTGGTCATGTGCGTGTGTACGGCATCGGCGCCGTCGGCGTCGGACGTAGCGCCACTGCCGCCACAAATAGTTTCATAGTAACCGAAGGTCTCGTTTCCAAAGGTCAGGTTGTTCATCGTACCCTGACTACCAGCCGCGACTTGTAAGGCTCCCAGGAGCGTGTCGACCACACGTTGCGAAGTTTCGACGTTGCCTCCAGCGACCGCCGCACACCGTGTAACGTCTTGCCGTTCGGGAGGATTCAGCAAACATTCGGGCAGGATGATGTTGATCGGTTCTAGCACGCCGCTGTTCAGCGGAATGTCTTCTTTGATCAGGCAACGAAACGCATACATCACCGCAGCCGACACGATGGCGCGGTTGGCGTTGAGATTGGATGCGACGACCGGGCCAGTGCCTGTGAAGTCAACCGTTGCCGAATCGTTGCTAATCGTGATCGTAACGACAATCAGCGATCCATCATCTAGGTGATCGGTCATCTGGTAGTGTCCGTCGGAGATGTTAGCAAGTGCCATCCGCATTTTCTCGATGGCAGCTCGTTGGATGTGCTGCATGTACGCCTGCACAACCGGCAACGTGTGTCGCTTGACCAGTTCAGTCAGTTGGATCACTCCGCTGTTATTCGCGGCGACCTGGGCCGAAAGATCGGCCAAATTGTCATTTATCGCGCGAGTGGGGTAGGGAGCCGAGACAAGCAACTCCCGCAGTTGTGCCTCGCGCGAGTCACCAGCGTCAATAAATTTGAAATTGCGAATCAAGACGCCCTCTTCCCCCAAATGCTTCGAAAACGGTGGCATACTTCCGGAAACGACGCCACCGATTTCTGCGTGATGTGCCCGGCTGGCCGTAAAGAACAACAGCTCATTTGATTCACAATGATGCACCGGAGTGACGACTGTTACGTCGGGCAAATGCGACCCGCCACGGTACGGATCATTCATCACAAAGACATCACCCGACGCCATTTCAGGGTTATCCGCCAGAATGCGTTTGACCGTCTCGCTCATCGCCCCTAGATGCACTGGAATATGCGGTGCGTTGACGACCAACTCACCCGTGGAATCAAATATCGCGCAACTGAAATCCAACCGATCCTTGACGTTAGTCGAGATCGACGTCTTTTGCAGCGTTACCCCCATCTGTTCAGCAATCGACGCGAAAAGGTTATTGAAAATTTCTAGCTTCACAGGATCCGCGGATATATTGAGGATCGAAAGTCCAGCGTCCAGAGAAATTTTCTCCGCAGCTCTCTGGAACCTGGACCCCAGACCCCGAACCATTTCGTCGCTGATCAAAATCTCGCTACGGTTGGTCACCGTCGCGGAAAAGCCCGGATCAATGACAACCGTTGACGTCGGCTCACAGATGATTGACGGGCCGGTGATTAAATCGCCTGGATGTAGGTCTTCTCGCAAGAATACACTCGTTGTGTGACGTTTGCCGTCAAACCATGTTTCGGCGATGTCAGCCGCTTCCGGAGTCCGGTCGACGAGATCGATCGTTTCGTCGGGTGGATTGGCAGTTATTCCCACGACTTCAACGCGTGCGGCCGTGATTTCCATCGCCCGGGCACTTTGCGTGTATCCGTACAATTGCTGGTGCAGTTCTTCGTAAGCGAGGGCATAATCGCCGTCGTCCGGACGAATAACGTTTATGGTCGCTTCGACTCCTTGATAACGCAAATCCAGCGATCGGATCGGCGGCCGGATATGTTCGTCGCTGATGCCTTCTGCCAAGACCTGCTCGCGAGCTCGCGATTCTAATCGTTCGAACAGAGGTTCCAGGACCTCAATCTGCTCTGTCGAGTACGGTTGTAGCACGGCTTGCTCACCGAAACGTCGCACATCGGCTTGTCCCATTCCGTAAGCACTGAGAATCCCTGCGTACGGATGAACAATGATCTGCCGAATGCCTAGCAAGCGAGCCATCGAGCAGGCATGCTGAGCCCCCGCGCCACCAAACGTAACCAGTACATAATCGGCCGGATCGTAACCTTTAGACACCGAAATCTTGCGAATCGCCCGTACCATGTTTGCGTTGGCGATTTTGTAAAAGCCTTCGGCCAATTCGATCGGAGAGTAACGCTTGCCCATCGGCGACCCAGCAATCTGATCGCACAAACTCTGCAAGCGGCACTCAACCACACTCCGATCAAGAGGAAATGGAAACATCGCTGGTAAGATCTTACCTAGATACAGATTCACATCGGTCACACACAACGGCCCTCCGCGACCGTAGCAGGCAGGACCGGGATCTGCACCTCCGCTTTCTGGTCCCACAGCCAGGTGCACTCCATTGAAGTCGCAAACGCTTCCCCCGCCCGCGGCCACCGTCTCGATGGCCAGCATCGGAGCGACTACGCGCACTCCGGCCTTTTGCGTTTCGAATTCGAGGTCATAAGTACCATCAAACCGTGACACGTCAGTACTCGTACCACCCATATCGAAGCCAATCGATTTGTCGAAACCCGCACGCTGAGCAACCTTGGAAAAACCAATCACACCACCGGCCGGCCCGGATAGAATGCTGTCCTTGCCCACAAACCGATCTGCATCGACCAGTCCACCCGCCGAAGTCATGATTTTCAGACTGTTTTGCCCCAGAAAACTCCTCAAACTGTGCATGTAATCCCGCAGGATCGGATTCAAGTAGGCGTCCATAACCGTCGTATCACCCCGCGAAACGATTTTGATCAGCGGCGATACACGGCTCGACGTACTGATTTCATGGAAACCGACGTTGCGAGCAATCCGTTCGACTAAGAGCTCGTGCTGCGAGTTGGTAAACGAATGAAGCAAACAAATGGCAATCGACTCGATCCGCGATTGCTTCAATTCGACCAGTTGCTGCCGGACGACCGCTTCGCTCGGCGACTTTAGCGACTTACCCTCGGAATCGATGCGCTCATCAATTTCGACAACGGTTACAAATAACGGCTGTGGCTTGCGGATTGCCAGATCAAACAGCCTCGGCCGGTCTTGATTGCCGATAAGCAAGACGTCACCGAATCCTTTGGTCGTGATAAAGGCGGTTCGAGCGCCATTCCGAGTTAACAGTGCATTGGTGCCTCGTGTCGTACCCAATCGAACCGACACTTCCGGATGCGACTCGTCGCGACGCAATCCCAGCACATACCGGATCGCCAGGATCGGAGCTTCAACATCGGATACCAATTCGTAATTCGTGCCAGTAAAAATTTGTGATTGAGCGTTTGGATCGATGCTGAACAGACCGCGTTCACAGTCAAACTCGGTCACGCGAGCCTTGTGAGTCGCGTTGCCTTCGCCATCTAAAAACCGAATTTCGTAACCTGACCAAAAGTCGACCGGGTCGTCACAACGAGAGGAATCGACGAAACAGTCCGTTCCGCCAGTTTCCTCAACCTGTCCCTTGGTGACCCCCGAGCTTAACACCTTCAAGGTCACCAATTCGTCGTTTGGTGAGCGCGCAATACAATCGGTAAATGTGCCACCGACGTCGATCCAAAATTCCCACGGTCGCATTCGCGTCGACGTTTGCTCGCAATGTATTCGCCGAAGTTTCAAGGTGAATTGTAGGTCGTTGGCAAACCTTGGTCCAGACTGTGCTTCCATACAGTTCGACTGTCGCTATGGCCGCCTGTCTCTTGAAACCGAGCATGACGAACAGCCACTGTTCTTCATCCTGATACAATACCGCTAGAACGTCACGTGAGAACAAGATTCTCGTCTACAATATCGAACATGTTGGAAAAGATCACGAATCCCTGAAGCAATTTAAGCAATATGTGCGATGGAATTTCCCAATCGCCACTGGCGACTTAAATAATTTATATTGCTAAATCGTTTTATAATTTTTAAATTTCTAATATCATTAAGTCTTTTTATTTTAACAAAAATATTGATGTTTAGGAATAATAAAAAGAATAAGTTGATAATTTTCCTGTAGTATTATTTATATAATCGTCAAATTAACCTTGCACTTAGCACTCTTGTTAGATTTTTTAATCTTTTTATTTTATCAATCCTTCCAGATTTTCGATGGATGATTTAGGAATTCGTGTCTTGACGCGTCTCTCGCACTAACTGATCCAACGAACCACAGAAATAGCGAAATGAAAACAACAAAGTACAATTTGGTCGTCATTGGCAGCGGGCCTTCGGGTCAGAAGGGGGCTATTGCGGCCACCAAGCTGAACAAGCGAGTGGCGCTAATTGGACAGCCATCGCGATCGTTAGGAGGCGTCTGTCTGCACACCGGAACAGTCCCGTCCAAGACAATGCGGGAAGCGATTCTGCATTTGTCGGACTGTCGGAAACGAAACGTGTACGGTGAGCACTATCGCCACAAACGGCGGATCACAATTCAAGAGCTTCTCCTAGAAATTTCTCAAGTCACACAATTCGAACTTGGTGTCGTCGAGGACCAACTGGAACGCAATCGCGTGGACATCTACTCGGGCGAAGCTCGGTTTATTGGCCCTCATGAGGTAGAAGTGTTTCAAGGCGACGACCGCTCCGTGATCGAAGGCGAAAATATCCTGATCGCGGTCGGCACGAAGCCAATGCGACCCACTCACATACCATTTGACGGACACTGTATTTTCGATTCTGATGAAGTCTTGAACCTGGAGAGGATTCCAAGGTCCATGATCATCGTCGGAGGAGGAGTGATCGGCATCGAGTATGCCAGTATGTTTGCCACGCTGGGAATTCACGTGACCGTTGTGGACAGACGGGAACGGTTATTAGAGTTCTGCGACCGCGAGATTGTCGATTCATTGCTTTATCACGCTCGTTTATTGGGCATAGTTTTCCGGCTAGGCGAGGAAGTCCTCGGAATCGATCGCAGCGGTGACAATCGAGCAGTTCTACGATTGGAAAGTGGCAAGCGGCTGGTTGGCGATAATGTCGTATTCTGCGTTGGACGCGCCGGCGATACCACAAGGTTGAACCTACAATCCGCCGGGCTGGATCCAGACGAACATGGTCGCTTGTGGTGCAACGAGCAGCATCAAACGTGGGTCCCACATATCTACGCAGTGGGCGACGTGGTCGGATTTCCCGCTCTCGCCAGCGTGTCGATGGACCAAAGCCGCCGCGCAGTTTTCCAAGCTTTCGACCAACCATTCGAATCGTGCGAATACATGCCGTACAGATTATTCACAATCCCAGAAATCTCGATGGTGGGCCGAAGCGAAGAGCAGTTAACGTCCGACAAAGTCCCGTACAAAGTCAGCATCGTCCGAGGCCAAATCGTGGACGATCAAACCGACATGCTAAAACTGCTTTTCCACCGCGAATCTCGCAAGCTACTTGGAGTCCACTGCATCGGTGAATCAGCTACCGAGATCATCCACATTGGCCAAGCCATCATGTCCTTCGGTGGCACGATCGACTACTTTCGCGATACGGTCTTCAACTACCCCACTCTGGCCGAATACTACAACGTCGCTGCGTTTGACAGGTTGAACAAACTGGGAGTTGAATGCTGTCTTGAACGCCCACAGGTTGCCGAGCCGATGTCGAACGCCACAGAATTTCAGAGCTCTCTGGATCAAGCAACCGCGAAATTCGTCACGGTTTAATCCACCGGCCGGGCACCGGACGCTACCCGGCCGATCTAATTTACACTGCCCAATTTTCCAGTCTAACGTGCGTGAATCAAATATTCCCTGGCTGCAATTAGTACCGAGTTGTCCTCGGGTCCGCAATCACTCGTCCTGGGCATCTCTAGCAACTTGCTGTAGCAAGCTTCTTTGAATGTCTCTGAACGGCATTAGCATGCTCAAGGTCCAACACACGGAAGTGTACCGGGATCGCCTTGAACATTGGGCGATGGAGTTGACCGTTGCAGATTTATTAGAGAAATCTTTGGCGAATACGGAATCGGATGGTGGAAGTGAAAGCGATGTAAACTGAAAATTTGTCTCGTCACAGGCTTGGACAAAGATCATCCCGGGGCTGCTAAGTCCCGTAACACTTTGTGCAAGATGCCGCCGCTGCGGTAATATTCGATTTCGAACCGCGTGTCGATACGGCAGGTGGTGACAAAGTGGACTTTGTCGCCGTTTGCTTTCCTGGCAGTCACTTCGACCGCCTGCTGAGGCTTCAAGCTGTCAGACACGGAGATTTCATAAATCTCCGTGCCATCCAAATCCAGTTTTTCGCGACTCTCGCCTTCTCGAAACTGGAGCGGCAACACGCCCATACCCACTAGGTTTGAACGGTGGATGCGCTCGTAGGTCGTAGCAATGACGGCACGGATGCCTAACAAGTAAGTGCCCTTAGCCGCCCAATCGCGTGATGAACCGGTGCCATATTCTGCTCCCGCCAGAACAATTAACGGTGTTCCGTCGGCCTTATATTTCATGGCCGCGTCGTACACGGACATCTGCTCACTAGTCGGCAAGTAGATGGTGATTCCGCCTTCAGTGTTCGGAGCCAGTAGATTGCGCAAGCGGATGTTGGCGAACGTACCGCGAGTCATCACGCGATCGTTGCCGCGACGACTGCCGTAGCTGTTGAAGTCTCCAGCGCCGACGCCGTTGTCCTGCAGATATATTCCGGCTGGCGAATCAGCTTTGATGGAGCCAGCGGGGCTAACGTGATCAGTCGTGACCGAATCACCAACTGAAACCAACACGCGCGCGTCCGCGATCGATTCAATCGGCGAGGGCTCGGGTGGCATGTCGACAAAAAATGGTGGTTCCTGTACGTAGGTGCTGTCCGGATCCCAATCATATATATCGCCTTGACCGCCAATGATGGCCTGCCATTCGTCCGGACCGAGCGTTGCGGTCGAGTATTCCTTCACATACGCCTGAGGCGACATTGAACTGGCGATCGTCTCAGCAATCTCCTTTTGCGATGGCCAGATCTCTTTCAGATAGACATCGTTCCCGTCTGAGTCTATTCCAACCGGATCGCTGTTCAAGTCGATGTCGGTTGTTCCGGCAATCGCGAACGCGACAACCAGTGGTGGACTGGCCAAGTAATTCGCCTTCACCTGGGGATGCACACGGCCTTCGAAGTTCCGATTACCGGACAGAACAGCCGCGACAACCAAATCGCTTTCGTTCACAGCGTTCGATACTGGTTCGGACAACGGGCCGCTGTTACCAATGCACGTCGTGCAACCGTATCCCACTGTATGGAAGCCAAGCTGGTTTAACGATTCATCCAGACCAGCCTTTTTCAAGTAATCGGTGACGACCCGGCTGCCAGGCGCCAAACTAGTCTTGACCCACGGTTTGCGATTCAAGCCTCTGGCAACAGCGTTGCGGGCGAGCAATCCGGCACCAATCATCACTGAAGGGTTGCTGGTATTCGTGCAACTGGTGATCGCGGCAATGACGACGGCTCCATCGGTGATTTTACATGATTCGCCGTTCGTCTTCACCGTGACTGGGTCAGTCGGATTTTGTTTTCCAAACGCCTGTTTCAGGTCTAACTTCCACCGTGATTTCATATCACTCAGAAAAATTCGGTCTTGTGGACGTTTCGGCCCGGCCAATGAAGCAACGACCGTCGACAGGTCAAGTTCTAACTTGCTGGAAAATCGAGGTTCTGGCGAGTCGGCCGTTCGGAACAGCGATTGTTCCTTACAATACCGCTCGACTAAGTCCACTTCGTCGGCGGTCCGGCCGGTGCGTTCAAGATATCGGAGTGTTTCATGGTCGACCGGGAAGAAGCCCATTGTCGCGCCGTATTCAGGAGCCATATTGGCTAAGGTCGCTCGATCGGCGAGACTCATACTGTCTAGCCCGGGTCCGCAAAATTCGACAACCTTGCCAACTACGCCATGTGCCCGCAGCATCTGCGTCACTGTCAGCACCAGATCAGTCGCCGTTGAACCATCCGCTAACTGTCCGGCCAGTTTGAAGCCGACCACTTCCGGCGTCAGCATGTAAATCGGCTGCCCTAACATGACAGCTTCGGCTTCGATGCCACCGACACCCCAACCCACCACGCCCAGTCCATTGATCATTGTTGTGTGGCTGTCGGTGCCGACCAGACTGTCAGGAAACGCTATGCCTTCTCGGGTCACCACGACCTTGGCCAAATATTCCAAATTGACTTGATGAACAATCCCTGTCGCCGGCGGAATGATGCGGAAGTTATTGAATGCTTGCTGACCCCAACGTAGAAATTCGTAACGCTCGCGATTGCGTTCAAATTCCTTGTCGACGTTATACTGCAGAGCCAATTGCGTCGCGAACTGATCGACCTGAACCGAATGGTCGATGACCAGATCACACGGCACCAGCGGATTAATCTTTTTCGGATCACCGCCCATACGAACCATCGCACTGCGCAGTGCTGCCAGATCAACGATCGCCGGCACCCCAGTAAAGTCCTGCAGAACAACTCGTCCCGGCTTGAACGGCACCTCGACCTGCATCGGAACTTTGGCATTCCAGGTGACCAGATTCTTCACATCCTCTTCGCTCACTACCAATCCGTCAACGTTTCGCAAGCAGGCTTCCAGCAGGACTCGGATCGAGTATGGCAGTGTTTCGATATCACCAAGACCGTCGTCAATGAACTGACGGATCCGATAGATTGTGAATTCGCCGCTGTTGGTTGTCAGGTTCGCCTGGGCACCGAATGGATTGCACGAAGCCATCGCGTTGTCTCCTGAAATCACAGCAAATCCGAAAAATTCCCATTGTCATGTAGCAGAATTTGTCTGAGCAGTGACATTCTAGGAAGTGTTCACAACACTCGCAAACTAAGAAGCACTGAGGTGTTGCGAGTTTTGGTAATTCGCAATTTTAAATTTGTTTATTATTTCGAGATTCGGATTTCGAAGGAGAAGCCCACAATAGCTCGTTAGCGTCGATCCAAACGTAGTTACATTTGACATTCTGGACCCCGCTACTCCAGAATCCACTGTTCCGACAGTTTAGTTTCCCTCGGCTGACAGTTGACCGTTCCCAGAAAAACTGAACAAGCAACATGACAACTGCGTCTCTGATTGTCGACATTTACAACATCCGCTGCAGCAACTGTAAGGTGACCGTTGAGGATCAACTGACCCTACGGTGTCCCGCTTGCGGCGCGATCATTGATCGAATTGTTTCCAACCATGTCGGGTTGTCCCGGAAACTGACAAAGTCTCGCATTGATGCAGGAATTGGTTTCTTGACGAATCATCTTGAATCGAATTCAGATCGATCGAATGGGAAACAAGTAACTGCAGCAACACTCCCGACAGTGGTAGAAATACTAAACGCCTCACTCATTGTCGATTTTTCCAAAGTGCGCTGCGGTGGCTGCAAAATAGCCATCCAGGACGACCTGACCGATGAGTGCCCGGTCTGTGGAGCGACCTTTGATCGAATCGTATCGAACCATGTCGGTCTCGCTGAAAAACTCAAACACCGACGCAACGAAGCAAACGGGCAATTGGACGGAAAAAGTGATTCGAAAGCCGCTAGCCCGGAAGACATCACCAGTTGATTTTGTATTCTACTCGCTTGTGAACATATCGATTATAATTCCCGCACTGAACGAAGCCGACCAGATTTTTCAATCAATTGAGCGTGCACGCTCAACTCGTCCGCACGAAGTCATCGTGATAGACGGCGGCAGCGAAGACGAGACCGCAAGCATCGCCGAAAACTGCGATTGCCGTGTCTTGCAAAGTTTGCCGGGCCGTGCGGTTCAGCAAAATCTGGGAGCGTCACAAGCTACCGGAGATGTGTTGCTGTTCCTTCACGCCGATTGCTGGCTCGCAAAAGATGCTTTAGAACAAATCGAAACAGCTCTGGCAGAAATCCAAGTGGTGGGTGGTGCATTCTACCAGCACATCGCGGCCGACGGATTGGTCTATCGCCTGCTGGAAGCGGGTAACGCTTTGCGTGTCCGCTTTCTGAAAATTCCGTTTGGGGATCAAGGAATCTTTGTGCGCCGCAGCACGTTTGACGAATTAGGCGGGTTTCCCAATGTCCGGTTAATGGAGGACGTTCTACTCATGCGCAAGCTACGACGGCGATCGCGTCTGGTGTTGCTTCGCGGTCCATTGAACGTCAGTGCTCGCCGCTGGCAACGCCACGGAGTCATTCGGCAAACAGCACGGAATTGGTCGTTGCTCATGGCACAATGGATTGGAGTCTCGCCGAATCGACTCGCTGACTTTTATTCGAATGTCAGAAGCCCCAAGTCAGGAGTCAACCAGATAGAGGCTGAAAACGACGGATTCTCGGATAGTTAATTCCGTGTTTTGACCTCGAAACCGGCACCCTCTCAGAAGAACTAGCGAAGCTCGACTCGGAAGACACCCTCGCACCACCGGTCGCCGGTCAAACCACGTCCATAGCTGACAGAGAAATCGTTTCTCTCGCGAATGCCCATCCGGCCACCGATCTTGATAATTTTATTGCCGTCGACATCCTCAATCACGAATGAATCGGTGCCGGTCGCGAATCGCACCTGACCAACAACCGATGGTCTGATACACCTTGCCCAGAAAATTGTGACTGTCCGCCAACAGTCGACAATTCTTCGACCTTTGAGGAAACTGATCGACAAGGCCTTGAAAGAAATGTATTGCTTTTTCGTAGGCTTATTGGACGTCGGTGTGTCGTTCCAACAAACGTAAAATTTGACCGACCCGGTAGTAGACCTGGACGATTTCAAACTAATTCGACGGGCCCTCCGGTTTTTCCAATAGGTATCAATAATAGAACGACAAGTACGTTCCAGAAAAATCTTCCGAAGCGACTGCATTTCGGGCACGACCGCCAGGTTTTTTTCGCCGAACTTGGTCAGCCTGTAATTGACTGCCTCTCTCGCTTACTGGCAAGCCGTCAAGTGCTACCCGTCTAGAAGACGCAGCATACGTTGAACAAATTTGGCGGGCCGGTTCTGACCATCCGAACAATTAGGTGATTTACGAACAGAATTCCGCAAGTGATTCAAGTCGACGGGATCAGAATCTCGCCCTTAGATTGCCCAGACTGTTGATGCGCGACAATCGGTTCTTTCGGCATAGGATATCCTGTGCGCACTTGAATTCGATCCTCAATCCTTCTGTGGCCATTACGATCTGAAGTCGGGAAAGCCGTCGCTCCGATACCGTTTAACGCCTGA